>JBEAZM010000143.1:0-8962 GCA_041170125.1 Actinomycetota bacterium | reverse complement strand
CCTTTGCGTGCCTTCAACATCGATTTCGCAGCCCGTCTTGCAATCCGCAGGGCACCAATTAAGTTTGTGTTGATAACACTTTCAATGTCGTCATCGCTCATGCGTAGCAGCAATGTGTCTTTCGTGAGACCAGCATTTGCGACCACAACTTCGGCCACGCCGAGCTGCTCTTCAAGTAGGGCAAACGCTGCCTCAACCGATTCAGTGCTTGAGACGTCACATTTAAATCCGTGGGTGCCAGTTGGGCCTTCGCCGGAACGGGAAAAAACGGCCACAGTGTCGCCGTTAGCTATGAAACTCTCCGCTATCGCTGCGCCGATTCCGCGATTACCGCCGGTAATAACCACAATTCGAGACATTTTGCCCTTTCGTAGGCACAAAAGGTTAGTGGCTACCTACGGGTAAACGGTTATCTCGGCAGTTCGCGTGGCTGAAAAGTGTTGGGGTTTGATTGCGGAATGCGGTGCTCGCGGCCAGCGTTCGCAATCACCACAGCAGCCCAGGGCAGAATCAAAGATGAGCTAAAAAGTACCCACCGAAGTGGACCTTCCACCAAGACCGCCGCGACGAAAAAAATAAGGCGCAATGACATCGAGAAAAAGTATTTCTTTGCTCTGTCGTCTTGGTCATTGGTAAGGCTGACCCGGGCGTCGCTGATCGCGTACACCGCTTCTGGCTCAACCTTTTTTCGAAACATGTCGGAAGGCTAAGGCAGAAACCAGCGGTTAGCATTCGGAACGTGAACTATCGGCGATTAGGTGCGTTAACTCTGGCTTTAATTGTGACACTTCCACTGTCCGCATTAGCTGCCGATTGGCAATGGAACCGCCACAACGAAAGAACTGAACGAAATGAATTAATTGCAACTAATCGTGAGCGAAATCTTCCGTTGACAGACGTACTCAAAATGAACGCTGCCCAAATCAATGCAAATCAATTCGCACGAGTCACGGTTCAAGGTGAATTCATCGCTAACAGTCAGATCTTCTGGCGCCGGCAGGTCTTAAATGGTCAACCGGGCTTCATTGCTCTAGCGAAGTTCTCGACAGCTGAAGCGGACCTTGTGGTTGCTCGGGGTTGGGTGGCTGCTGCTGGGTCAATTCCCGATCCAAATTTAGATTTGAGTTTACCTACCACCGCGCAGGCGTTTGAGACCCGAATCCGGATTAATCCAGCCGCTGAAATTGACCCCAACGATATGCCAGAAGGCCAAACAAATTCGGTTGGCACCCAAAGCGATTTAGCTTTCTATCTAGAGATGACCGATGCTGACGATCCACTTTTAACGCTACCGGATCCGACTCTCGAAGCAGGGCCACATCTTGGTTACGTGGGACAGTGGATACTTATAGGTCTGACAGGCGTGGTTGCGTATGTGATGATTTTGCGCCGAGGCTATGCCAGCGAAACCAAATCGGCGTAATCGTCATTCCATAAATCCTCTACCCCGTCGGGTAGTAACAAAACTCTTTCAGGCTCAAGTGCCGCAACCGCGCCTTCATCATGGGTAACTAAAACAACAGCACCTTCATATGAATGCAGAGCTGTCAAAATCTCTTCACGTGATGCCGGATCTAGGTTGTTTGTCGGCTCGTCCAGCAACAAAACGTTGGCGCTAGATACAACCAGTGTGGCGAGTGCTAAGCGAGTTTTTTCACCACCAGATAGCACTCCGGCTGGCTTAAAGGCATCATCGCCACTAAACAAAAAAGAGCCTAGAACTTTGCGAGCTTCAACTTCCGTAATGTCAGGAGCAGCTGAAAGTAAGTTCTCCAAAACACTACGTTTCGGGTCTAGCGTTTCATGTTCCTGCGCGTAGTAGCCAATTTTCAATCCGTGACCGGGTAAAACTTCGCCCGTATCTGGTTTGTCAACACCAGCCAGAATCCGCAATAGTGTGGTTTTACCAGCACCATTCAAACCAAGAATCACAACCCGACTCCCCCGGTCGATCGCAAGATTTACATCCATGAAAATCTCTTGCGACCCATAAGAACGTGAGAGTCCAGCAGCTGTAAGTGGGGTTTTGCCACAAGCTGCAGGTTTTGGAAAACGTAGCCGCGCAACTCGTTCGCTCATGACGTCAGGCTCCAGATTTGCGGTCAGTTTCTCAGCGCGTGCAAACATGACCTGTGCAGCCTTCGCTTTGGTCGCGGTTGCCCGCATTTTTTCAGCCTGAGATATGAGAGTCTGAGCCTGTTTCTCAGCATTAGCACGCTCGCGTCGACGTCGACGTTCATCTTGCTCACGTTGCAAGAGATAGGACTTCCAACCTAGGTTGTAGACGTCGATGATTGCACGGGTTGCATCCAAGTAAAAAACTCGGTTCACGACAGCCTCTAACAAATGCACATCGTGACTAATAATCACAATCCCGCCGTCATATTTCTGCAGAAAATCGCGGAGCCACACAATCGAATCCGCATCCAGATGGTTCGTGGGTTCATCAAGTAAGAGGGTTTCTGCCCCAGAGAAGAGAATTCGAGCAAGTTCAATTCGACGACGCTGACCACCCGACAATGTGCCCAACGGCTGATCAAGAATCCGCTTTTCCAGGCCAAGGCTGGAAGCAATCGCAGCTGCTTCGGATTCGGCTGCATATCCCCCAGCAGCAATAAATTCTGCTTCTGCATTTGCATACCGGCGCATCCCGCGCTCGGCTTTAGAAGCATCTTCGCCAGACATAGCCTCTTCCGCGGCGCGCATTCGACGCACTATGTCGTCTAAACCACGCGCACTTAGGATGCGACCGCGTGCGGTAATTTCCAGATCTCCGGTGCGCGGGTCTTGCGGTAAATAACCAACCGAGTCTGACTTCGTAATCGTTCCAGCCACTGGCTGTAGTTCACCCGCAATAGTTTTGGTTAAGGTGGTTTTACCAGCGCCGTTACGTCCGACCAGCCCAACCTTGTCACCTTTAGCGATACGAAAATTCGCACCCGAAATCAGGGTGCGCGCACCTACGCGAATTTCTAAGTCTGCTACAGCTATCACTGACTAGATATTAAAGCCCAAAGCCCGCATCATTTGACGGCCATCGGTTGTGATGCGCTCTGGACCCCATGGTGGCATCCAAACCCAGTTGATTCGAAAATCAGCAACGTGAGCATCTAGAGCAGCACGAGTTTGATCCTCAATCACGTCGGTAAGTGGGCAAGCAGCCGACGTGAGTGTCATGTCGATGGTTGCGACTCGATCTGAGTCGATATGCACGCCATAGATGAGACCCAAATCAACCACGTTGATACCTAATTCCGGGTCGACCACGTCTTTTAGCAGTTCAATTAAATCCTCTTCGGACGGAATTTCAGATTCTCGTAGCGAATTCAGATCTTGTTCACTCATTTTGCTTTCTCCAATGCTTGGGAAACTGCATCTTTCATTGCTAACCACCCGAGCAAGGCACACTTAACTCGAGCTGGAAACTGTGCTACGCCGGCAAACGCAACACCATCCCCAATTAATTCATCATCGCCAGCGTACTTACCGCGGGATTGGACCATTTCATAAAAGTCATCAAGTGCCCGAAAAGCAGCATCTACGTCCAGGCCTTTGACCTGTTCAAACATCACAGAAACTGATGCTTGGCTGATTGAACATCCTTGTCCGTCATAGGAGACGTCGGCAATTACGTTGCCGTCCATTTGGACGCGCAAATCGATTTCATCGCCACAGGAGGGATTGACATGGTTGACTTCCACATCAAAAGGCTCACGCAATCCTTTTCCGCGGGGATGTTTGTAGTGTTCCAAGATAATTTCTTGGTACATAGATTCTAGATTCACGCTACTCCAAAGAATTTCTGTGCCGACAGTACGCCTGAAATTAACGGCTCAATATCAGCTTCGGTGTTGTAAATATAAAATGATGCTCGCGTGGTTGCTGGCACTTGGTAACGCCGACACACAGGCCAGGCGCAGTGGTGCCCAACGCGCACTGCTACCCCTTTTGAATCCAAGAACTGTCCAACATCATGTGGATGCACGCCATCAACCACAAAAGAGATTGCGCCGCCACGATCGACCATTGAATTAGGTCCGATAATTCGAACCCCTTGAATTTTATTGAGTTCAGCTAGCGCCAATTCTGTTAAACGATGCTCATGCTTCTCAACTTCGGCCATGCCGATGGCCTGCAGGTAGTCAACCGCCGCGGCTAAACCAACAGCAGCGGCAGCGGCAGGAGTGCCAGCCTCGAACTTCTGCGGTGCAGGTGCGTATGTTGCTTTGTCTAGGTACACGGTTTCAATCATTGAGCCGCCGGTGTTGAAAACTGGAAGTTGATCAAGCATTTCGGATGAGCCCCACAGCACACCTATCCCAAGTGGACCGAGCATTTTGTGACCACTGAAGGCTAGGAAATCTGCACCTAAAGCTTTTACGTCTGTCTCCATATGTGGGACAGACTGACAGGCATCAACTACCGTGATAGCGCCAACTCGGTTGGCAGCCTGAATAATTTCGGAAACTGGATTGATAGTACCGAGGATGTTGCTCTGCCATGTGAAACTTACAACTTTGGTTTTTGCATTTAACAAAGTGTCGAGCGATGAAAGATCTAGTCGTCCATCATCCGTGAGCGGAATGAAACGCAAAACAGCTCCAGTTTTTAGAGCCACCTCTTGCCAAGGAATTAGATTCGCGTGGTGTTCCATCTCGGTGAGAAGGATTTCATCGCCTGCTTGTAGTACAAATCTGCTTTCGTTTGGTGCACTATTTCCAGCCCTAGCTTTGGCAGTTGCAGATGCAAACCCATTCGCAACCAAATTTAGAGCTTCAGTAGCGTTGCGAACGAAAACAATTTCTTCAGACTCAGCTTTTATAAATGCCGCAATCTTGGCACGGGCACTCTCATAGCTCTCGGTTGCGAGCTCACCTAAGTAATACGCACCACGATGCACTGGAGCGTTCGAAGCTAGGTAGAAATTGGCTTCTGCTTCAACGACCGACTTAGGTTTCTGGCTGGTTGCAGCAGAATCCAGATACACCAATTTGTTCCCATCTCGCATCGGTAAATGCAAGATGGGGAAATCGGCCTGGATTCTGCTGCTATCCAACATCTACTAGTTAGCTCCAGCTAGGAAAGACTCATAACCGTTTGCATCGACCTGATCGGCAATTTCGATACCACCTGAAGCGATAACACGACCAGCGGCGAATACGTGCACGTGGGTCGGGGTGATTTGCTTGATCATTCGGGAGGTGTGAGTAATCATCATGATGCCGACTTCCGAATTGTTTCGAATGTCGTTGATACCTTCAGAGACCACTTTCAGCGCGTCCACGTCGAGACCTGAATCGGTTTCATCGAGCAGTGCAATCTTCGGCTGCAATAGCTTCATTTGAAGAATTTCATGACGCTTACGTTCGCCGCCAGAGAAACCTTCGTTTACGTTGCGCTCTGCGAAAGCTGGATCAACTGAAAGTGACTGCATAGAGCTGTTCAGTTCCTTCAACCAATCTCGAAGTTTTGGCGCTTCGCCACGCACAGCGGTCGCCGAAGTGCGCAAAAAGTTGGAAACCGAAACGCCAGGTACTTCTACCGGGTGTTGCATTGCCAGGAATAAACCAGCTCGAGCACGTTCGTCGACAGACATCTCAAGCACATCTTCGCCATCTAGCAGGATGCTTCCCGAAGTGACTTCGTATTTAGGATGGCCAGCGATGGTGTAGGCCAAGGTGGACTTCCCGGAGCCATTTGGACCCATGATTGCGTGGGTTTCACCAGACTTGATGGTGAGGTTTACCCCTTTAAGAATTTCTTTTACTTCACCATCTGCATCAACAGACACGCAAAGATCTTTAATTTCCAAAGTAGTCATTATTTTCCTATCTCAATTTCGATTGTGGCGTTTTCATTTTCGCCAACAACCCGGACTGGATATGTGGCAACGGGACGGTTAGCCGGTGGGCCCGCAGGCACTCCGGTTCGGACATCGAATGCAGAACCGTGCATCCAACATTCCAGCATGCAGCCAGAAAGTTCACCTTCAGAAAGTGATACTTCGGCATGCGAACAAAGATCGGAGATTGCAAAAACTCCTTCTTCGGTGTGAGCAATCGCAACCGTGTCGTAGTCCAAATCGAAAGCTTTTACACTTCCAAGTGGAACTTCCGACAGCAGAGCCACGTTTCGCCAATTACTCATTGGTTAATCCAGCGTAAAGCGGATCGACATCTCCAAGCCGGCTCTCGATAGAGCGCACTAGGCGATCGCGGAATTCTGGAACTGGAATGCGCGCTACAACCTCGTTTAAGAAGCCCGCAACCACTAGTCGCTTTGCAACGTTGATTGGGATGCCGCGCGAAGTCAGATAGAAAATCTGTTCGTCATCGAAGCGACCGGTAGCCGCCGCGTGACCTGCACCAACAATCTCACCTGTCTCAATTTCTAGGTTTGGTACCGAATCGGCCCGTGCCCCGTCGGTGAGTAAGAGATTTCGGTTCAGTTCGTACGTGGACGTTCCGGTTGCAGCTTTACGAATTAAAACATCACCAACCCAAACAGTGTGAGTTCCCTCGTCCTGCAGAGCGCCTTTGTAAACAACATTGCTTGTGCAGTTTGGTACTGCGTGATCAACGAAAAGGCGATGTTCGTGGTGCTGGCCTTCGGATGTGAAGAAAGCACCTGCAAATTCAACTTTTCCACCTGGTGCCGTGAACTCGGCAGTGGTCACTAACCGAACTAGGTCGCCACCGATTGTGAGGGCGAAGTGCTCCGCGGTGGCGTCCGCACCAATCGTGAATGCATGCTGGCCAGCCACTACCTGTGTTCTGTCGCCATCTTGCACAGACAAGACAGTGAGGGTTGCGCTGTTATCTACAACGAAATGAACGGCTACACCTGATGTGCCTGCTCCTGAATGGTCTAGTACGACTGTTGATTTCGAGTATGCACCTGAGTGCACCTGAATCCGAGCTAAGCCTGCGGATGCCGCGGCACTTAGCGTTAGCACGATAGCTTCGCTAGGAACAGCCTCCTTTGGAATGGATACCTTCAGAGTTGAATCTGTCAGATCAATTGCTGCTGCAGCGATTCGATCTGCGGTTGGGAAAACGAAGTCTGAGCTCCCCTCCGAAATTTCAACTCCAGCAGGAGCATTTACTACAAACCCGGCCTTACCTGGATTTTCAGTTAAAGCAGTTAGACCGTTCAACCGATCAAGTGGTGTGAAACGCCACTCTTCTTCTCGACCATTTGGGATTTCAATGTCTGTTAATGGAACGCCGGCAAGCCGAGGTGCCAAATCTTGAGCTGGTGCCAAACCCATGTTAGCCAACCGCTCCTTCCATTTGTAGTTCGATTAAGCGGTTGAGCTCAAGTGCATATTCCATTGGGAGTTCACGCGCGATTGGTTCGACGAAGCCGCGCACAATCATTGCCATTGCTTCATCTTCTGTCAGACCGCGAGACATCAGGTAGAACAACTGATCCTCGCTGACTTTAGAGACGGTTGCTTCGTGGCCCATTGCGACGTCATCTTCGCGAACATCAACGTATGGATACGTATCCGAACGGGAAATGTCATCAACCAACAGAGCATCACACTTAACCGTGCTCTTTGAGCCGTACGCACCTGGGTCAACCTGTACGAGACCTCGGTAAGAAGTGCGACCGCCACCGCGAGCAACGGACTTGGAAATAATTGTGGAACTGGTGTGAGGTGCTGCGTGCACCATCTTTGAGCCAGCATCCTGGTGCTGACCTTCGCCTGCAAAAGCGATTGAGAGTGTCTCGCCTTTTGCGTATGGTCCAACCATCCAAACAGCTGGGTACTTCATGGTCACCTTTGAACCGATGTTGCCATCAATCCATTCCATGGTTGCGCCCTCGTGTGCCACTGCCCGCTTGGTCACAAGGTTGTAAACATTGTTGGACCAGTTTTGAATGGTGGTGTAACGGCAGCGTGCATTCTTTTTCACAATGATCTCAACAACTGCTGAGTGCAGTGAATCTGTCTTGTAAATCGGAGCGGTGCAACCTTCGACGTAATGTACGTAAGCACCTTCATCAACAATGATCAAGGTACGTTCGAACTGACCCATGTTTTCAGTGTTGATGCGGAAATATGCCTGTAGCGGGATTTCAACATGGACGTTCTTTGGAACGTAGATGAAAGATCCACCCGACCAAACGGATGTGTTCAAAGCTGCGAACTTGTTGTCACCTACTGGAATCACTGTTCCGAAGTACTCTTTGAAAATATCTTCGTGTTCCCGCAAAGCCGTATCGGTGTCGAGGAAGATGACACCTTGCTCCTCGAGGTCTTCGCGAATTTTGTGGTAAACAACTTCGGATTCGTACTGGGCAGCGACACCAGCAACTAGACGCTGACGTTCCGCCTCAGGAATACCGAGTTTGTCGTAAGTGTTTTTGATGTCTTCAGGGAGCTCTTCCCAAGAGGTTGCTTGCTTTTCGGTTGAGCGCACGAAGTATTTGATGTTGTCGAAGTCAATGCCACTCAAATCAGAACCCCAACTTGGCATTGGCTTCTTGTCAAAAAGGCGTAAACCTTTGAGACGTAAATCCAGCATCCATTGTGGCTCATTCTTTTTGGCACTGATATCGCGAACAACTTCTTCGCTCAAACCACGACGAGCCGATGCACCTGCATCGTTTCCGTCATGCCATCCGTATTCGTAGTTACCAATGCCGGCGAGTTCGGCTGGTTCTGCGGTCATGCGCTTCTCCTTGGGTTTTGGTTTGCCACATGCATGGTACAAAGTGCTGCACCAGATGCGATTGTGGAAATCTGTATAACGTTGGCACCAAGCTTCTCCCCGATCAACTTGGCTTCTATTTCACAAAAATCACGGTGTTTCGATGCGATTGCCGATATTGGACAATTGCGAAGTGAAATCTGCATGCCATTGGGAGCAGTTTTCACGCTTGGGCAATATCCCGCATCTTGGAGACGTTCGAGAACATCGTCAACACTCTCGACATCTCGGGCGATTTCACT
>JBEAZM010000142.1:0-2960 GCA_041170125.1 Actinomycetota bacterium | reverse complement strand
TACGCGTAAGAGTAAGAAACAGACTGGGTAGTTTCTCAAGTGCGTGCTTACGCAAAAAGTTGCCGAATTTCGAAAATCTATCTGATAGCGATTCATCATCTAGAACCTGCATGATTGAGATATCCATCAAGTCGATTCCAGGCTTGTAAACATTAAATAAGTAATAAGTGAAAGGCTTCAGATTCGGACCGATAACTTTTTGCTTGATGAATACTTGTTCCACGCCAGATAATTTCAGCCGAATAATGATGTAAATCATTAGCGGGCCAAAAATCAATATCCCTAACAGCGACCAAAAAACGGCAGCAGCTGACTTAAAAAGAGAATTTGGGAAATCCAATTTGGGCTCTTTCAGATGCCTAACCGGAAGCACGTTGTGCGACCAGTAGTGAAGATACGCAGTCGAGTTTGCGACTGGATTCGCCGTGCCAACCACATCGATATTTAACTGATTGAAAAATACAGTTAGTTCAGAAAAAACTTTGTCATCCATCACAATGTGATGATCAATCAAAACTAATTTGATTTCTTTGATATCAATTGCATTAGTAATCAGTTCGCGTAAATCTGAGACGGCGGCTTCTTCATCTGAAATTCGAAGTGAAACGAGCTGGCTGATTTGGTTATCCAGTAGAGCCTTTAAATCCGTGGGATGATGAGGAGACTCTAAGAGCAAAGTTCGGTTTCGTAAAACTTCGGCCGAAAGTAACTTTTGGATGCCGAAGCCGAAAGCCACTCGGAGCACTTGGATGGATAGCCACAACGCGACAGCAACTTCTGCTAATTCCAACGCGGAGTTACCCCACTCAAACCAGAGTGTCATCCAACTGGTTAGGCCCAAAGTGGCAGCGGCTGCAAGAAAAACTGACCGGGAATTACGGGGCCAGAAATTGAGCGGGTACAGCCGATACCCGTTGAGCGTCCAGTGAAAAAACACCCAGACAAGACCAGTTGAGAGACTTGCCATTATTGAATTTGCGACATTTGCATGCGGAACGATTTCCCATACCAAAGTTGCGACAAGAAGTTCTAGAAAAGCCAACACCAAAGCGATTCGATTTCGCATAGTCGTGAACCTTTTACTTCTGAGATTCTGAATCTTTAGAAAGTGCTTCTTCCATTTCTTTCTCCCCGTATCCGTAGCCATACCCGTACCCATAGCCGTAGCCATACCCGTACCCATAGCCTGAAGAGTCACTCGGCACAAAGTTCATGATTGGACCAAGCAGTTTGGCTCCAACCATGTTCATGGTCTCAACTGTGCGAGCCAGCTGCTCACGCGTGGTCATACCAAATTTCACCACTAGCAATACCCCATCTGTGTGCACTGAAAGTGCTGCCGTGTCAGTCACAGGCAATAGTGGTGCAGCATCAATAATGACGTAGTCATAAATCTTGCGCAGTTCTTCAATCAGCTTGTGCATGTTTTCACTGCCCAGCAACTCTGAAGGATTCGGTGGCAATGGGCCAGATGGCAGCACATGCACGAGTCCACGGCGCCAGGCCAGAATTGCATCCTTCACCTTGAGTTCGCCTGCTAAAACGTTTGTTAGACCAACAGCGTTTTCGAGTCCAAGGTTCTCTGCCACTCGAGGTTTGCGCAAATCAGCTTCGACTAACAGCACTCTCTTACCTGCCTGAGCAAGTGCAACAGCCAGATTCATCGAAGTCGTGGTCTTACCTTCGCCTTGAATGGAGCTCGTCACGACGATCACCTTTGGAGGATTGTCCACATCAACGTATTGCAGGTTGGTTCGAATACCGCGGAAAGATTCTGAACGCGGGCTGCGCGATGACAAAGTTCCAGTCAACGAAGTTCCCATATTCGGATCAAATGAAACGACGCCGACAGGAGCAACTTTTGTGATTTCAGAGACGTCATCGAGTGATTTCACGGTGATGTCGAGCGACTCACGCAATAGCGCAATGCCAACACCCGCAGCAACACCCAGCAGAATGCCAAGTGCAAGATTTAAAAGTGGCCGCGGGGAGGTAGGGCCATCCGGCGCAATCGCCTGCTGAACAACTGAAGCCTTGACTGGACTTTCGGCTCCTGCCGAAAGTGGAGTTTCTAAATCTTGGATCAAAACAGCTAGACGGTTGGCGATGGCATTTGCGATGTTTGCAGCACGTTGGGGGTCTCCATCGGTAGCGGAGATAACAACTAGCACTGTGTCGAGCGGACTCTGGGCGGACACCGCGTCGGGGTCAACTTCATAGCCGAGTTCTGCTGTGACTGGTTTCAAAACCTGCGGGGTTTCGACCAGGAGCGTGTAGGTCTTCACGCGCTGGCTTGAGAATTGGGCGCCGGTAAGCGCACTTCCAACATCAACAGAGGAACTGTTTGTGGCTACGAATAACTGCGCTTCGGCGGTGTATTGCTTTGGAGTCGAAATAGTCACAACGATGGCTGCAAGAACTACACCTGCTGCCACTGCGGTGATTTGCACCCAGTATTTACGCAAGAGTCTTAGGTAGTCACGTAATTCCATCAGTTTTTAGTTCCTTCAGGTTCGGTCTATGCGTTCACAATTTCCGATTGAGCTTTTAAGAAAGCTGTTGCGAATTTTTCTATCTGCGTAAAGGCTAGTTCATGCGGAATGGAATCGGCACCGTGAGCATCCTTGATTTCATCCAAGATTGGGCTAATAAATCCCCGTGCCTCATTCAGTTCGGCGGTGAACCACTGAAGTTTTTTGGTGGGATCGAGTTCAGCAAAACCCAACTCGCGGTTGTCGCCGAATTCCGAATCCGAATCCTCGATTGCGAGTTTCACAAACTCAGCCAGTTCAGCGGCTTCCGGGATGGTGAAAGTTTTTGAGCGAGCTGCTGGTGAAAGCTCAGCAACCCTTGAGCGGTGCGAACGCTCCATTGTTAGTACGAGATCGGCTTGGGAGATTAATTCGTTAGTTAGCAGTTGGGAGGCATAAGGGTAGCTGCGCTCGGTGATGGAATCAGGG
>JBEAZM010000141.1:0-3362 GCA_041170125.1 Actinomycetota bacterium | reverse complement strand
TGATGCCTGGTAATGCCGTACAAGCAAAAGCTGCTGTTGGCAAAGCTTTAGCAAATGGAAATTTAGATGTGGCCGAAAGACGCCTAAGTATCGCTCGAGTTATCGCGCACCGGATCGCTTTTGAGAGAGTTGCAAGTTCGCTGCCCGCAAGTGAGCCCGGCGCAATCGAATTGAAAAAAGCTGCGTTAGATTTTCAAAAAATCGTGTTACGGAATTTGTGATTCTGAAAAACTTTGCGCTAGCTGGCTTTGCGTGCCCGCCAACTATCTGCGCGTGCTTGGTCACCGGCTTTTTCACAAATTTCAACCAAGTAATCAATCGCAAGTGGATCGCCGTTTTCGCCGAGAGGTTGGAAGTAGCGGTACGCACTCACAAGATCGCCAGCCTTCAGATGAATCTCACCCATATTCGTGGTGCATTTCGCTGGGCCTTCGGTTGGGTCGCAACTGTTCACGCTCATACCCCCTAGGGTATACAAAAAATAGCTGCCAGGCAATTAATCCGCAAGGCTCCAGGTGCTGCCATCGGGAGTATCTTTGACTTCAATTCGATTCTGCAAAAGGGCATCCCGGAGCTGATCTGCTAGCGCCCACTGCTTTTCGGCCCGCGCGAGATTGCGGGCTGCTAATAACGCATCGACATATGGCGCGATGATTTCTGCAGTGTTGATTTGGGGTCGCGCTGCCAAATCACCGAGCCGAGAAATTGCTGCACTTACTTCAATTCGCTCAGCTTCCTTTTGGGCAGCTTGTGCTTTTAAAACTACTTCAGTGGCTTTTTGAATCTCGCCAGCTTCAAGCAATCGGTTGAAAGCTGCCAAGTCATGCTCTTCTGGAGTCGTGAGTTCGGCAACCTCACTTCTTTGCACATCAGCAGCGTTTGCGATTTCACCAAACTCAACTGCAGAACCTGATCCATAAAAAGTGACACGATCGCCTTTGCGGATGGTCATGCCACCTTTACCGAAGACGTGAGCAACCGCGCCATCCAAATCCAATCTGACGCCAGTGTGCTCATCAATTCCCATGATGAAAGTGTCGGCTGGAAGCTGGGATTCGAGTAACGCCATGCGACGTTCACCCATGTAACAAAAACGAGTGTCGTGATTGGTGCCTTCGTTGTTGTTGTAATGCGGCACAATGATGGCTTTGAGACCAGTGACTCGCTCGATTAGATTCATGCCTGTCAACCAGCGAGGCTCTTCCCCCACTTTGTAGATTTCATAAACCGGAATGGTGTGCGAGCCAATCGTCAGCGCGGCTGCAGATGCCGCCACCAATGTGCCTCGCTCCAGCATTCTTTCGAAGGCTTGGCCAAGGCCAACGGTCTGCCAAGTTTTTACGGTGTAGCTCGGGCTACCTGGGCCGGTGAACACCCACTGCGCATCAGCAATTGCAGCAAAAACTTTTGCCACCTGATCCGCTGGTTCATTTGGTGTGCGAAGTTTTAAGTGGGAAATTTCAGCGCCAACCGAAGTCTTGAAATAGTCCAAGATCTTGCTGGTTAAATCGTCAGCGTTCTCTTGAAAACCAAAAGGGGTATCTAGAAAAACTGCTTTTTCCGAAACAACCTCTTTGAGACATTGCTGGTGGGCCGTAACCATGGTGGGACTGGTTTCGCCCGAACCCATCAATACTAAACATCTGGACATTGAATGAAGTCTTGCAGGAAATACTCAAAATGCACCTTTGTGGTCTCAATTTGCACTCGGTCAAAATTTAAGTTAGGTTTGCCTAACCTTAATCAACCCCAAGGAGAAGCCTTGAACTTGTTCCGTAAGGGTGGATTGGCCATGGTTGCAGTTGCAGCCATTGCACTAACAGGATGTGCGGCCGAGACCACCTCAAATTCCGATGATGCAATCACCATCTACTCAGGTCGCAGCGAAGAACTAGTCGCTCCCCTGCTTGAGCTATTCACTGAAGAAACCGGCATCGAAGTTGTTGTTCGCTATGGCGACAGCGCAGAACTAGCCGCCCAGATCCTCGAAGAAGGCGCAAACCGTCAAGCCGATGTGTTCTTCGCGCAGGATGCTGGTGCACTTGGCGCAATTAGTGATGCCGCCCTATTCAGCACACTTACCGATGTCGACACCTCGGCTGTCCCAGCTGAATTCAAATCATCCGACAACACTTGGGTCGGCGTTTCCGGTCGAGCTCGTGTTTTTAGTTACAACCCAGAGCGCGTCACCGAAATTCCAAACTCGGTTTACGACTTGATGGATCCATCCTGGAAAGGCCGAATCGGAATTGCACCCACCAATGCATCATTCCAAGCATTCGTTACCGCCATTCGAGTTTTGGATGGCGATGCCAAAGCTGCTGAATTCTTAGCCGCAATGAAAGAGAATGCGGTTGTTTATGAAAAAAACAGCCTGATTCTCGAAGCTGTAGAAACCGGCGAAGTTGATGCTGGCTTAATCAACCACTACTACTGGTACGAACGTGCAGCTGAGGTTGGCGATAGCGCAATGACTTCCAAGCTCGCTTGGTTTGGTGCTGGCGATCCAGGCAATCTCATCAACGTCGCTGGGGTTGGAATTTTGAAAGACAGTTCAGCCGCAAACACGTTTGTGAACTGGCTGCTTGGAGATTCAGCTCAGCAATTCTTTGTAGATACAACTTATGAATACTCAGTATTTGGAGTCATCCCACCGGCTGCTGGACTTCCGCTACTCAGCGAAATTCAGTCACCAGTGATTGATCTAAACGACCTCAACTCACTTTCAGTAACCTTAGAGATGATTACTGAGGCAGGTTTACTCTGATACGACGAAGTCACCTAAACCCGCCAGTCCTATTTTTAGGGCTGGCGGGTTTCGGCGTGCTCGTCACCTTGTTACCACTCATATACATCTTGCTCAGAGCCACAGAAATTTCAGGCGCGAATTTCCAAACGCTTATTTTCAGCACTCGAAATCTGGAGCTCACAAAAAATAGTTTGTTACTCGTTTTAGCTGTTACAACTACTGCGGTTTTCATTGGTTCACTACAAGCTTTTTTGATCCAAAAAACTGAAATGCGTTTCAAAGTTCCACTAACTTTCTTAGCAGTGCTACCCCTGGCAATTCCTTCCTACATCGCCGCAATGTCATGGATGTCCAGTTTTCGCGGAGTTCGTGGCTTCCTACCAGCTTGGGGAGTTTTGAGTTTTGGCACCGCCCCCTACGTATTTCTTGCGGTGTCGGCTGCTTTTGCGATTTCAAATCCACGCGTTGAAGAGGTTGCCCGAAGTTTGGGGCGAAACAACCTTCAAGTTTTTCGTGAAGTAACTTGGCCAGCTATTCGCACTGCGGTAGCAGCAAGTGGCCTCGTGGTTGCGCTTTACACACTCAGTGATTTCGGTGCAGTGTCGCTCTTGCA
>JBEAZM010000140.1:0-3200 GCA_041170125.1 Actinomycetota bacterium | reverse complement strand
TTCCTGCACTACTCGAACGTCCGCGCCGCCTTGTAATAAATGTGTGGCATAGCAGTGACGCAATGTGTGTGGCGAAACATCTGAAGTCAGATTTGCGGCTTGGGCGGCTTGCGAAACGATTTTGAAAGCAGCTTGGCGGCTGAGGCTCTTTCCACTGCGATTCAAAAAAACTAAATCCGTGCTGTCTTTCAACAAATTGGGACGTACTCGCACCAGATATGCATCTAACTTCTGAACCGCGGTGCTTCCGATTGGAACTAAGCGCTCTTTTCGGCCTTTGCCCATCAGCCGAACAGCGCCTTCTGGCAATAAGTCATGCAAACGAAGATTTACTAACTCAGAAATTCGGGCACCAGTGCCATACAAGAATTCCAGAATTGCAGTGTCGCGAATTGCTAGTGGCTCATCTTTTGCGGCATAAACTTCTATTAGAGATACAGTGTCAGAAACCGACAACGCTTTAGGTAATCGTGCCCCAACTCTTATAGAAGCAAGTTCAGCACCAAGGTCAATCGTGTGCCAACGTTCGAGCACTGCAAATTTATGTAAGCCTCTCACTGCCGCAAGCATTCGATTGATGCTGCTCGCCGCCAGTTTTTCGGTGGGTGCTGACAGATGTTTTTGGTACTCAACTAAATCTTCGGCATTAATCTCGTGAAAATCATTTTTTCCGCGCGCCCGTAAAAACTCTGCGTATCTTGAGAGATCGCGCCGATACGCAGCGATTGAGTTCGGACTCAACTGACGTTCAACTTTTAAATGGTTTAAATATTCCCAGATTGCGTTTGAGACATCCAAAATTTACAACACCGCTAGTGGAAGCCCAAATGTGTCAGCGACAGGTTTATTAAACATCAAGCCATCGTGTGTGTGCAGACCAGCCAGAAGGCCCGGATCCGATTCGACAGCAGTGCGCCAGCCGGAGTTTGCAAGCTTCACTGCATAAGGCAATGTGGCGTTGGTCAAGCCATAGGTTGATGTACGAGGAACAGCTCCGGGCATATTCGCAACACAGTAGAAAATCGAGTTGTGTACTAAAAACGTTGGTTCTGCGTGCGTGGTTGGTTTAGAGTCTTCAAAACAGCCGCCTTGGTCAATGGAAATATCAACCAAAACCGATCCCGGCTTCATGTTGGCAACCATTTCGTTAGTAACCACTTTAGGTGCCTTTGCGCCAGGAACCAGCACGGCTCCGATAACCAAATCCGCTTCCGCAACCGCGCGCGCTACCTCGAATTCATTAGCCATCAATGTTTGCACTGATGCCCCAAAATGATTATCAAGCATTCGCAAGCGATCTGGACTTAAGTCGAAAATCGTTACATGCGCCCCGAGACCGATGGCAATCCGAGCTGCACTCATACCAGCTACGCCGCCGCCAATCACAACCACATTTCCCGCCGCAACACCTGGAATCCCGGCTAGTAAAACTCCGCGCCCACCTTTGGCTTTCAACAAACTATCTGCACCAACTTGGGCTGCCAATCGACCGGCAACCTCACTCATAGGTGCAAGAAGTGGTAGCGAGCCATCTTTTCCCCGAACTGTTTCATAGGCGATTGCGGTTACTTTGCGAGATAAAAGTGCATCGGTGCAAGGCTTGGATGCCGCAAGATGCAAGTATGTGAATAAAAGTTGGCCTTCGCGCATGAGCTCATATTCAGAAGCAATAGGCTCTTTTACTTTGAGAATCATTTCTGAGGTTTCCCAAATATCAGTTGCGGTTGGGAGGATTTTTGCACCAGCACTCACAAACTCATCGTCCGAAATTGCTGAGCCGATTCCGGCTTGAGATTGAATGAACACTTCATGGCCATTGCGCACTAATTCGTGTACGCCTGCCGGGGTAATGGCCACGCGATACTCGTGCACTTTTACTTCTGAGGGAATTCCAACCCGCATATTTACCTCGCTAAAAACTCACCATTGAGTTCCCTGAGTCTAGAACTTAAAAACCCGATTTGTTTGCAAAAGATAATCTCGAATAGGCCATTTATCATTTAAATTCCGACGCGTTCCTGATTGTTTTGCAACAAATAACGCCAGTATTCCCGCTACCGCAGTCGGGCTTTGGATCCGACCAGCCAGCACTTTAGTGATTAGTAGTTCAAGTGGCTCAAACCAAACTTCAATTTCGCTTTCCTCTGCAGCTTTTACGTAGTTCAAATCTGGCTGAAAAGTTAAATCCTCAGCGAGATATATGCGAATTGCCTCACTTGAGGACCCTGGACTGGTGCACATATCTAGAAGTACCGACCAGGTACTGGCCTCATAGCCAGTTTCCTCCAGCAATTCCCGAGCCGCAGCAACTGCTGGGTCTTCATTGGAGTTATCTAGTAAACCAGCTGGAATCTCAACCATAGTTTGCCCAACGGGATGTCGATACTGGGAAATAAGTAATACCTCGTCATCCGAGTTAATACCCACAATCGCTACCGCACCTGGATGACGCAAATAGTCTCGTACGAGTGATTGGTCTCCCAGATAAAACTCATCTTTGGCAATTTCCCAGACTTTTCCACGATAAGTCAATTCTGAATGAATCAACTCGCGTGAGTCTGGAAAATCACCATCAATCATTTTTGATTCGCTATCGCAGCAGCTATTAAGCCGACAAAAAGTGGATGCGCGTTTGTGGGTCGGGATTTAAATTCTGGGTGTGCCTGAGTTGAGACATAGTATGGATGAACTTCACTCGGTAATTCAACGAATTCGACCAAACGGCCATCTGGGGATACTCCCGAAAAAGAGAGTCCAGCAGCAGCAATCTCATCTCGATACGCGTTGTTAACTTCGTAACGATGCCGGTGGCGCTCTGAAACATTTTCGGAACCATATGTTTTAGCAACTACGGATCCTGGTGTGAGCATTGCCGGATAAGAACCGAGTCGCATCGTGCCGCCCATGTTCCGCTCCCCTGACACAACATCAGTTTGGTCCGCCATAGTGGCGACTACCGGATGCGTGGAATTTGGATCAAACTCAGCCGAGTTTGCATCTGATAGTCCAACCACATTGCGCGCATATTCAATTACCATGCATTGCAAGCCGAGGCAGATACCCAGAGTCGGTATTTTTTGTTCGCGGGTGTACTTGAACGCCCCAAGTTTTCCTTCAATCCCACGAACGCCAAAGCCGCCAGGAACCAAAATCGCATCAACATCAGCAAGCGCAGCGGCGGCGCCTTCGGGGGTTTCACA
>JBEAZM010000139.1:0-4995 GCA_041170125.1 Actinomycetota bacterium | reverse complement strand
TTGTGAATGAAAATGGCGATTTTGTTTCGCATGCAGGTTTTACAGCACATCCTGAAGCTGGATTTTTGGTGGTTGAGCCGGTCTGCACCCATCCGGACCACCAGAATCTTGGTCTGGCAAGGGCGGCAATCTCTTATGGGCTTCAACTAGGCAAGCGGCTAGGCGTAGAGACGGCTTACATTGAAGCGTGGTACTCGAATCCAGTATCAAATCGTGCTTACCAGCTTGCGGGTTTTGAACTTTATGAAGTTGAGCGAATCTGGCGGCTGGACGCATAGTTGCTTTCTGCCAGAAAATTTGTTTGACTTGGTCAACTATTTGACGTAGTCAAACAAAAGAGGTCGTAGTGTCAGTTTCCTTAACCCTAATAGCGGGGCTCGTGGCCACACTCACAAGATCGGTGCACAGTGCAAGATCGCAGATTGCTAAATCTCGTGGACTTGAGCCAGGAAGCAACTTCGTCATTACCCAGCTCATGGCGCACGGCGACATGCGTGCATCAGAATTGACCGAACGAGCATGTGTCGATGCGGCTGTGGTTTCACGTCAAGTTAAAAGTCTCATCGCAAATGGTTTAGTTCAAAGAGTGCCGGACCCGCTAGATGGCCGAGCCTCACTAATACATCTAACTCCAGCCGGTGTGAAACTGTTTGAGACCAGCCAGCTTCAGCAAAAAGAATTTTTTGAACGTGTATTCACTGATTGGAATGAGACCGACAAAAAGAAATTCGAAAAACTTTTCCAACAATTTGTTACGGACCTAAATCGCGAGGTTCAAGCAATGAATCAAAATCAGGAGGTCCTCGATGACAGAAAATAACACCGAAGAATTTCAGACGAATTATTTAGAGCATCATCAGATTGTCCCAATATTGGTCGGCTTGATGTCCGGCATGTTTTTGGCGGCACTGGATCAAACCATCGTGGCTACTTCCATTCGAACAATTGGTGACGAACTAAACGGTCTTTCAGTACAGGCGTGGGTGACTACGGCTTATTTGATCACTAGCACAATCACAACACCGCTATACGGAAAACTCTCGGACATTTTTGGACGTAAACCCTTATTCATTTGGGCAATTTCGCTTTTCGTAATCGGCTCGGCACTAAGTGGCGCTGCCACTTCGATGTATCAGCTTGCTGGTTTCCGAGCGGTCCAAGGCCTTGGCGCTGGCGGCTTATTCACTATGGCACTTGCGATTATCGGTGACATCGTTCCGCCTCGCGAGCGTGCCCGCTATCAGGGTTATTTCATGGCTGTGTTCGGCACATCTAGCGTGCTCGGACCTGTTGTTGGTGGATTCTTTGCGGGCCAAGCAAGCATTCTTGGCGTTTCTGGTTGGCGCTGGGTATTCCTCATTAACGTGCCGATTGGTGCAATCGCGCTTTACTTAGTGAATCGCACTCTGCACATACCTGGCTTCCAGAAAGTGGATCATCGAATCGATTGGCTGGGTGCACTGTTCGGCAGCATCGCAATCGTGCCGCTGCTAATCGTCGCCGAACGCGCAAGTGAGTGGGGAGTTACCTCAGGTAAGTCACTCACTGCATACGCAATCACAATCGTAGGCGTTGCACTTTTCCTCATGGTTGAATTCCGAATCGGTGACGAAGCGTTGATTCCGATGCGACTATTCAAGGACAAGACGTTTGCTCTGTTGACGGTGGTTGGTGTCGTAACTGGTGCTGGCATGTTTGGTGGACTCGCCGTCCTGCCGCTATATCTACAAATCGTTGGCGGAGCGACTCCTACGGAAGCCGGATTGCAACTGCTGCCATTGACCCTTGGAATCATGAGCGGCTCGGTAATAGCTGGCCAAACTATTTCCAAAGTTGGTCGGTACAAGTGGTTCCTTGTTGCGGGCACAACCATTGTCACAATTTCATTGGCATGGATGACGCAAATCAAATTCGATACGTCCTATGCGAGTATCGCATTCATGGCTCTGGCGTTTGGTCTGGGTCTTGGTTTCTTAATGCAACCGACTGTAATTGCGGTGCAGAATGCTGTGCATCCGCGAGACATGGGTGTAGCTACATCGTCAGTGACACTTTTCCGTCAGCTAGGTGCCACGATGGGTACTGGCATCTTTTTGTCGATGTTGTTTAGCAATCTCTCAAAGAATGTGCAGACCCGATTTGAAGCTGCCGTTCAAACGCCTGAGTATCAAACTGCTCTGCTGGATCCGGCTAATGCTGAAACAGTTGCAAAGTTCGAAACACTTCAGAGCTCTGGCTCATCAGCATTCGACGATTCGTCATGGATTAATACGGCTAATGAGATTTTGGTTCGACCAATTTTGCAGGGCTTCACCGACTCAACCACATTAGTTGTTGGTACCGGTGCGGCGATCGTCTCGATTGGGATTGCTCTCACTTTGCTAGTGCCTAACAACGAACTGAAACATCGCGAACGTGGAGCCGTAGTCACGGAATAAGGCAAAAAAGTTGGGCCGGTGAGAATTCACCAGCCCAACTTTTCTATTGGTTTTTAGCTGTCTAACTCTCCAGCTTGAACTGTGAGTAGTACTTGATTTAGTTGTGGACTGTTCAGCACTGGTCGATCTACCCGGAGTATTTCAATTGGTTCTGTAACTCCGCGGTTTTCGAGTGCAGCTTTTACAGCTCGTGCTCGCGATTTAGCCAACTGAATTTCTGCCTTTGTAGATTTCTTAGGATGTACGTAGAAACGCAGCACCACCCGATTAACCACAGGGAAATCGTTGATCCGCTGACTTACGTTACGAATGACCTTTTTTGACGGGTCAGCAATTCCAGCAGTATTCCCCTTGAAATTGATTACCTTTTTAATTTCGGGTTGATTTGGATTTGCTTCAGGTTCCTCTGGCTCTTCGGGTTCCCCTGGCTTTGTTTCCAAGTCTGGTTCACTTTCAGGACTGAAAAGAGCCGTGATCTGGAAACTCCACCCGCTAGCTTCAATTGAACGAATTGTTTTTCCGCCAAATGATGGGAGCGTCGGTGAAGTGGGAATGTGTGTGAATACATACTGACCTTCTCCAATTCCCAAGTATGGCTCACTGTTAGAGTTGTAACCCCAGCATCCAACCTCACCTGCGCTGGTTAAAGCACAAGTGAAGTAGTAGCCGGCGGCCATATCCACGATTGCGTCGCCTGCCAGATTTCCGTAATCTTCGATTTCTCGGATTTCTGAAACACTAGAGTCTTCGACTCCCGTGGTGTTGTAATCGTTATATCCCCAGCAGAAAATCTTGTCATCGGTTGAGACAGCACATGTGTGATAACCACCTGCAATCACCTGCTTGAATGTCTTTCCCGCTGTTGGACCACTCATATCAATCTGAGTTGGAACCAGTGCGTTGTTACCAGCGCTGTTAATGCCAACTTCGTTGTAGTCGTTCCCGCCCCAGCAGGCAATCTCACCGTCGGTGGTGAGGGCGCAAGTGTGGTAACCACCTGGGATCAGTTTTTGGACTGTGTTGCCATTAAGGAAACCAGAATTTGTGATATCAACTGGACTAAATTGAGTAGTCGTATTGTTGTTTCCCACTCCGCCGTACAGGCCTTGTCCCCAGCAATGAACGGAGTTATCTGTAGCCAGCGCACAAGAGTTGTAACCAGAGGAGGAAATTTGCTTGATTGTTTTTCCTGCTAAGGAACCTGATGTGTCAACAGCTGTGGGTGTCAAAGGTGTTGTGTTGGATCCGATTCCAGCTTGGCCGTAGTAGGAGTTACTGCCCCAACAGTATGCGTCGCCGTAAGTCGAAAGGGCGCAAGCATGGTCATAGCCAATTGATACTGACTTCCAAGCTACTCCTTGAAGCACAACTTCGGTCGGGTTGGGTTCTTCAGAATTCTGACTTCCACCGCCAAGGAATCCATCGGAGTTGCTCCCCCAACAGAACAGGCGTTTTGCTGACGTGAGAGCACAGGTTGTTTTGTTTTGGGTATCCATACTTGCGATGGTCTCGCCCGGGTTCAATTCATCAAGTGTGATTTCCAGTGGCGCATAAACGGGCAAGGTATCTCCAGTTCCTAATTGCCCGTAGGAGTTCTGCCCCCACATTACGTATGTTTCAGATGGTGTGTCCGCGAAACTTGCCCCCGGTGCTATTGAAGTCAAAACCGCGATAGCGGTGGCGCTAGCTAAGCCAGCTTTTCTCAAGAAGTTGTATCTCAACTTATTTACCTCTCCGTGTCATAGATCGATTCAAAAGTGTGCGTTGAATCTGATGCATAGTGTGCTTTTAGATTCGGATTCAAGGCTCAGTTTTGGACTAGCAAAATGGGTGGGAAGGGCTACCTATTCGGTTGGGGATTTACACTTAAGGTTGAGTTCAGGAGAGGCAAAAATGATTGTTGCAGAGAATTTGATCAAGACTTATAAAAAAGGGAGCGTTCGCGCCCTAGATGGTTTGAGTCTTGAAGTCGCAGAAGGGACAGTTCTCGGTGTGCTTGGCCCCAATGGCGCAGGTAAAACCACATCTGTTCGGGTTCTATCAACCTTACTCACTCCTGACTCGGGACGAGCCACTGTGGATGGCATCGATGTGGTTAAACATCCCGATAAAGTTCGAAAAATTATTGGCTTATCGGGTCAATACGCCGCTGTCGATGAGACTTTGACGGGCTGGGACAACTTAGTGATGTTTGGCCGGCTCTATCAGCTCGGTAAAGCCAAAGCTGAATCTCGAGCTACAGAGTTACTGGAACAGTTCCGTTTGACCGAAGCAGCTCGACGACCCATCAACACTTTTTCCGGTGGCATGCGTCGTCGCCTCGACCTTGCAGCCGCTCTTATCGTGAAACCTAAAGTTTTGTTTCTAGATGAACCAACCACGGGACTAGATCCGCGTGGCCGCTTGGATATGTGGGGCGTGATTCAGGAACTTGTAGGAAGTGGCACAACACTTCTGCTCACCACTCAATATCTTGAGGAAGCTGACCAACTTGCGGATGAGATCGTGGTGGTAGATCACGGTAAAGTGATTGCAAAAGGCACAAGTTTGGAATTGA
>JBEAZM010000138.1:0-12711 GCA_041170125.1 Actinomycetota bacterium | reverse complement strand
ACTGGAGTTGGACGCTCGCGGACTTAGCTGGGCTCGAAGAAATGGATGCCGTACAAATCGGCAGCCTCACAACCGTAATCGAACCCGGAAGCACCGCAATCCGGACGAAGCTCCTAGAGCTGCAGGCTCTGCCAAACCGCCCATTAATTAGTTTCGACCCAAATGCTCGGCCAAATGCTGCCAGAGACGGCGCGGACGCAGATCGGATGCGTGAAACAATTGCGAGTGTCGTGCAAGTTGCGGACCTAGTTAAAGTTTCAGACGAGGACTTGCAGTGGTTTGCTCCGAAAGTTGAGCCGATTGAAACCGCTAAAGCCTGGTCTCAAGCGCATCCGAAACTTGTTGTGATGACCCAAGGTGGCGACGGTGCGATTGCCTTCGTGAATGGCGAAGCGGTCGCACAGACACCTGGCGTAAAAGTGGCTGTGGTCGACACCGTGGGGGCAGGTGACACCTTTATGGCCTGGCTGCTAACAGGTGTGCTGCAGTCGGAGACTTTTCCAACCACGCCCGCCGAAATCCAACCATTGCTTGAAAAAGCGGCTGCTGCCGCAGCAATTACTTGCTCCAGAAAAGGTTGCAATCCCCCATTCGCTGCTGAACTCTGAGTGCAAAAATCCGTAATCGATAACGGATTCCGCAGTTTAGTTTTCAGCCAGCTCCGAGATGTCTGGACAGGTGCAAACCAGATTCCGATCGCCAAACGCGCCATCGATGCGCCCAACTGGAGGCCAGTACTTATGGCGCTTAACGACTCCGTTCGGAAATGCAGCAGCTTGGTTGTACTCAATATTCGGGTTTCGAAGCAGCGATTCGGCAGTATGCGGTGCGTTTGCTAAATGCGAATCGCTGTACTCAACTGCGCCAGTTTCAATTGCGGATATCTCGGCTCGGATGGAAATCATCGCATCAATAAACCGATCGACCTCAGCCAGACTTTCCGATTCCGTGGGCTCAACCATCAGAGTTCCCGCTACAGGGAAAGACATGGTGGGCGCGTGGAATCCGTAATCCATTAAACGTTTAGCAACATCATCCACCGTTACGCCAGAAGTTTTCGTAATGGTTCGCAAGTCCAAAATACATTCGTGGGCGATCAGGCCGCTTTTGTTTGTGTAGAGAATTGGAAAATGATTTTTCAACTTTTTGGCGATGTAGTTAGCACTCAGAACTGAAATCTCAGATGCCGATTTTAGGCCATTTGGACCCATCATTCGGATGTATGCATACGAGATTGGGAGCACGCCGGCTGAGCCGAAATTCGCGGCCGAAACAGCACCTACTGAAGATTCACCGCCCAGAGGATTTCCTGGTAGAAACTCTGCTAGGTGAGCTTTGACGGCTACTGGCCCGACGCCAGGTCCACCACCTCCATGTGGAATTGCAAAAGTTTTATGCAGATTCAAGTGTGAGACATCGGCCCCAAACTTGCCTGGCTGTGCCACTCCTACTAATGCATTCAAGTTTGCGCCATCAACATAAACCTGTCCACCTGCAGCATGTACTAATTCACAAATTTCAGTGATTGTTTCTTCGTAAACACCGTGTGTAGACGGATACGTCACCATGATTGCTGCGAGATTTTCGGAATACTTTGCGATCTGTTCTTGCAAATCTTGCATATCAACATAGCCGCCATCGTCACAGCCAACAACCACAACTTTCATTCCAGCCATCACTGCAGAAGCTGCATTTGTGCCGTGCGCTGAGGCTGGTATCAGACAAATATTGCGATGCGATTCACCTCGAGATTTGTGGAAAGCTGAGATCGCTAAGAGCCCTGCAAATTCCCCCTGTGAGCCAGCATTTGGTTGTAGCGAGACTGCGTCGTAGCCGGTTATCTCGACTAAATCAGCCTCTAGTTCCCGAATCAACTCCAACCAGCCCGCCGAACTTTCTGCAGGAGCATATGGATGAATGTTTGCAAACTCGGGCCAGGTTACGGCGGCCATTTCAGTGGCAGAATTGAGTTTCATTGTGCATGAACCAAGTGGAATCATCGTTCGGTCTAGAGCTAAATCCAGATCCATCAGTTTTCTCAGGTATCGCATCATTTCAGTTTCCGAGTGATAGCGATTGAACACCTCAGCAGTTAAGAAGTCTGAAGTTCGCGTGTGACCAACCAAATTGTCTGCAGCTGCTTTAGCGGGGCCAAGATTTAGCGCTCGAACTAATAGCGCCACATCATCTGAGGTTTTCGTTTCATCAAACGCAACACTCAAACGTTTCTCATCAATCACCCGCAACAAAATTCCCTTTGTGGTGAGTTCTTGTGCCACTGCCGGCGCATTAGCTACCTCAAAAGTAACCGTGTCAAAAAATGCCACATCAGTGGCTTTGTCGAGATGGCTTGCAAACTCAAAGGCTAAGGAGTGGACCCGATTTGCGATTTGCTTTAGTCCATTAGGGCCGTGGTAAGCGGCATACATCCCTGAAATATTCGCTAAGAGCGCTTGAGCGGTACAGATGTTGCTGGTTGCTTTCTCCCGACGAATATGTTGTTCACGAGTCTGTAGCGCTAAGCGATACGCAACATTCCCATGTACGTCTTTTGAGACACCAACCAAGCGGCCAGGCAAAGATCTTTCTAGGCCACTTCGAACGGCCATAAAACCTGCGTGTGGACCACCAAAGCCGAATGGCACACCAAAGCGCTGGGCGCTTCCAATCGCTATGTCAGCTCCAAGCTCGGCCGGAGATTTAATGACAGTGAGTGCTAGTAGGTCGGTTGCAAAAACGACGAGTGCACCTGCAGCTTTTGCGGAATTAATCGAAGCGGATAAGTCCCGAATTTCACCCGTGGTTGCAGGATACGAATAGAGCACACCAAACACATCTTCAAAGTCGAACATGTCGATCGGCGCAACCACGAGTTCAATATCGATTGGTAAAGCTCGGGTCTTGAGAACTGCAATGGTCTGCGGATGGGTGTTGGAGTCCACGAGGAACTTATTCGAGGTCCCTTTGTGGCTGCGATGCGCCAACGTCATTGCTTCAGCCGCGGCAGTGGCTTCATCTAAAAGCGAAGCTCCTGCTATATCCAATCCCGTTAAGTCGGTAATTACAGTTTGGAAGTTCAGTAGTGACTCCAAACGTCCTTGCGAGATTTCTGGCTGATAGGGCGTATAAGAGGTGTACCAGCCGGGATTTTCTAAGAGGTTACGTTGAATCACTGCAGGTGTGATGGTGCCGTAGTAACCCTGACCGATAAAGCAGTTGTCGATTTTGTTTTTGGATGCCAACTGCCTTAGGCGAGCGATTGCTTCTACTTCAGTCAAGGCCTCGGGCACATCTAGAGCTCTGGACATCAAGATGTCAGCAGGCACAGTTTTCGAGATCAACTGCTCGACCGAATCGACTTCGAGCTCGTAGAGCATAGATTCAACGGCAGACGGGGTTACGCCGATATGGCGCGCAATGAATTCCGACATGGGAGAGCCTCTCTCCCCTCTGTAATCAAGCCCAAGGCTGCCTGAGAGTTTCGGGCTAGGCCCTTTCCCCTACGGCGGGTATCACTACCACTTTCCAGAATTTCGAAGTTGAGACGGTACAGGTACCTGAGAGTTTCCGGGGGGTTGCTCCTTCGGTGGCAGAGTTGCACTCTCCCGCCTCACCTAATTCGAAGGTGCCAGAAGTTTAAGGGCTTTTGCTAGCCAGCGGCGGATTTACGTGCCCGTCGTTGCGACAGTTCATCATCGCCAACGAATTCAGTCTCGATAGGTTCGGTCGGCAGAGCTGCCAACGAGCCAGCCACTTCGTTTGAAACCACGCCGATGGCAATCCCGAAAACAGCCTGGCCGCCACGCAAGATATCAATCACTTCGTCGTCAGTCCGACATTCGTAAATCGAGGCGCCATCCGACACGAGTGTTACTGAAGAAATGTCCTCAATCCCCTGCTCCCGCAAATGTTCGATCGCGAAACGAATGTTTTGCAGGGAGACTCCAGTGTCGAGCAGGCGCTTCACAATCTTAAGTTCGAGCACATCTTGGAAGCTGTAGAGTCGAATCGTTCCAGAGCCAGTAGCTTGGCGAATAGATGGTGCGACTAGGCCGGTGCGAGCCCAATAATCAAGCTGACGGTAAGAGATGCCAACCGCGCTGCAAGCAACAGCACCTTTGTAACCTGGCACAGATTCCGCACTCATTCGCACTCCAATCATTCAGAACTCAAATCTAGTCCGCTTGACATGACTCTCAACAGATGACACGCCGAAAGTCTCAACAGTTGCTTGAGACTTTAAGTCTCAAGTACAAGTTGAGGGTTACTTGAGAACCTGATTAAACCCAGCCCGAACTAGTGCCGTGTGCAGCCCAACTGTCAAAGCAGCTAACTCACGTGCCGCATCGGCAGCTTCAACTGCAGCATTCTCATCTTTTTTACTGGCAATTGGATTAACAATCTGAGAGATGAGGCCCAATTCTGTGTCCGCAGCGACTTTGAATTGACGGAGATGGCGTGGTTCGATACCGAACGACGACAACTCTGTCACTTTGATCAGGATCGCGACATGATCAGCTGAAAAGAAATCCGCCTGTGGTAAAAGTCCGAAGTTCTGGGTTGCGGCAAAAATAGCTAGGTCGCTGGAAGCAGCCTCAATTAACTCCGAAACCGTGAGTTTGAGTTCCGCAGCTGGCGCAAAATCGCTGGCGCTCGCCAGCGAATCCACCTCTCGCAGACTCGCTGGAGCGTTGGCGACACCTGAAGTAGAGACTTCCAAGCCACGGTCCATGGCCTCAAGTTGTTCCTTGATAACTCGCAAAGGTAGGTAGTGGTCTCGCTGTGCTACTAGAACGAAACGTAAGCGAGCAATGTCATGATGGGTGTACTTGCGATAACCGCTCGGCGTGCGCTGTGGTTCGACCAAACCTTCATTCTCTAAAAACCGCAGTTTTGAGATTGTTAAATCCGCGAACTCAGGCTTGAGCAAATCTAAAGTTTCGCCAATGCTGAGGAGACCGCGTGCTGGTAACGCTGACATTAAACGGCTTCTCCTCTATAAAAAGTAAATCTAAATTTTCCGATTTGAATTTCGGCTTGGTTGAGAAGTTCGGTTTTTGCACCCACGATTTCTCGGTTCAAGTAGGTACCGTTGAGGCTCCCCAAGTCTTCTATGAACCACTTGCCATTCTCTTCGGTCAGTTTCGCATGATGCCGGCTGACAGTGATGTCGTCGAGGAATAAAGCACAGTCTGCTGCTCGACCCGCAACAATTTCACTTGAGTCGAGTGTCCAGACCTCGCCCGCAAGTGGACCGCGGATTACACGAAGCGCAGCATGCCCAACGGGTAGCACATCTGAGATGACTTCAGGATCAGCTTCGAGCGTTAGTGCATCTGCCGACAAAGTACCTGTGGTCTCGGCTACAGCGATGACTTGATTGCAGTTCGGACAGATTTCCAGATCTGTCTCAAACCCACAGGCGCGGCATGACATTTAAGCTCCATTTCGTTGAGGTGGAACTTTAGGAAAAACCACCCTCAGGGTCAACCTCAAGTACTAGTCTAAGGTTTCCGCTTCGTAGTCATCCGCCGACATCAAATTTGCAACGGCCGCGTTCGCATCGGCAACTTCAACCACCGCAATCCAACCTTTACCGTAAGGGTCAGAGTTAAGAATGTCGGGGTTGGTTTCAACCACGGAATTAACCTCAAGCACCCGGCCATCGACTGGCGCGTAAATGTCTGAAACCGATTTTGTAGATTCGACTTCCCCACAGGCCTCGCCAGAGGACAAGTCGCTACCGTCCGCTGGCAAGGTAACAAAAACAATGTCGCCCAGTGCGGCTTGGGCATAATCAGTAATTCCAAAACGCACTTGGGTGGCAGAGATAACTTCTACCCATTCGTGTTCTTTGGTGTAGCCAAAACCCTGTACAACTTTCGCCATTATTTCTCCTCAGGTACCAAACTCAAGATTTCAAGATTATCCAATTTCGCGATGTAAAGATAGCCCCCCAGTTCCGCAACATTGTCCGCAACCCCACCTGGAATTGTGAGCGCTGTTTCGATTGTTGACGGATCACCGATCGCCCGAATCAAATATGTTGGATAAATCCTGACCCCGTTGACCGCGACAATTTCAGCACCTTCCTCGGAAAAGTAACTTCTAGCATTTAGCCGGATGCCATTTATCTCGAGAGCTTCAGCGCCCGAATCACGTAATTCTTGAACAACAGCAAGCAGTGTGTCATAACCCACTTCGCCGTCAGATTGAATCCGCACTTCGACCCCAGGGCCGGCAACTGGCACGGTTCCGTTGAGGACATTCATCGCAAACAGTTGTTCTTGAGCTCTGGCAAGAGCCTCTTCTTCATTACCTGCCAATATCTCGGCACGCGCATTTCGAAGTTCGTACTCTTCGAGTTGCAGGCGCTCTAGTCGCTGCTGGAGTGAATCAAGCAGCAGTACCAGATCAGATTCGGTTGTGTTCTCAAATAGTTCATCACTTGCTGGACCACGCAAAGTGACCACCAACAACAAGCCAAACAAGGCTGTGACGAAGCCGATTGTGATTGCATGTCTCGCTCTAGGGGAAAGATCCTGAACGTGTGGTTTTAAAGGCGTCCGCATATCAGGCCTTGAAAATGTAACGTCGAATACCAGCAAGGTTGGCGAAAATACGGGCAGCTAAAACTACGACCACACCAGTAGATAACTGACTTCCCACACCTAGTTGATCACCAATGAACACAATTATTGCCGCGACTAAAACATTGCTGACGAACGAAATGAGAAAAACTCGGTCGTCAAATATTCCATCCAGAAGTGCCCGCAGAGCTCCAAAAAGCGCGTCAAGTGCTGCGACAACCGCTATCGGTAGATATGGCTGGATCCAGATTGGGATGTCCGGACTTAGAACTAGCCCCAGCAAAATTCCGATGACTAATCCAAAAGCTGCAATCATTGTTCCGCCCTTTGCGCGTATTCGAGTTTCGGAATGCTGGCGCTGTTAATTCGAATTTTATTCCGATTAATCAACTGTACTTGAATCGGATAATTCGCAGACAAGTCTGACAACCAAATTTTGGCATCCGTAAGAGCGAACTTCTCGGAAAGAGATGTTGGACCAATCGCAGTTATTCGTATGGGCCGCTTGAGAGGCTCATAATCTATAAGAACGGCAGACCCAGCATTTCGAATTGATGTCAGGCTGGAAACTGCCGTGCCATTCACAGCCACGTGGGTAGCCCCAGACGCAAATAGACCATTGATTGTGCTGATGACATCGATATCCATCACGAGATCACTCCCCTGAGCATCTGCCGCTTCCAGAAAACGAATCTCCAGCCCAGAGCCACTTACGCGGCTGTAGCCACCGTACTCAGCAGCAGACTCATAACGACTTTGAAGCCCTTGCGAGTTGTCCGGCAAAACATAAATCCGAAGCCGCTCAATTTCATCCTGAAGCGCGGAAATAGTTTTTGCAGAGGCTGAAACTTCTTGTTGAAGTTCGGTGGTAGAGCCGCGAAGGTTTTCAAGCTGCGCTGCAGCGGCTGGGCGCACGTCTCTAGTCTGTGAGATGACTGAGCCGAGAGCAATTCCAACACCTAGCATGATTGCAAGCGTCAATAGGCTAGAAAAAAGATTTGACTTTGGAGTCGCAATTTCGGCTCGCTTGTTTGCGGCAGTTTCATAAATATGATCATCTGCGTCCAGCAAAAGGTTCGTAAACCAAGAGGTGTCTTTATAAGTCTGCTCAGCGGATTTTGTGTCTTGGTTGTTCATCGCTGAATCCATTGTTTACGGTACAGATAGCCCGCGTACCAATAAGTGAAAACACCCCAGATGAAAAAGGCGTAACCCACCCACTTACCTAGAGTCGTTATGGGGGTCGATATTTGACCCAGGAAAATAAAAGGTACCGCGTAAAGCAGCATCAAAGTCCCGGCTTTGCCGACGTAATGAACCGGTTGTGGCGCATAGCCAGATCGCCGAACTTCAAGTTGGTGGAACAGCATTAGCGCGTCCCGCAAAAGCACAACTAAAACTAGCCAAAGTGGAAGCAAATCACGATAAACCAAAGTGAATAGTGCAACCACGATGTAAAGTCGATCTGCAATGGGATCAAGCGCCGCACCTAGGTCGGAATATTGATTGAGCTTTCGCGCCAACCAACCATCTAGCCAGTCTGTAACGCTAGCAACCACAAAAACGAGAAAAGCGGCTAAATCGTTTCCTTGGAAAATTGCAAAATATGGAATCAATGGAACGCCAACTAGCCGACTGAACGAAATCAGATTGGGAATCGTCCAGACGTTGTTTTGCGAAACAGATTGCACAGCGAAATTATCCTGCAAAAACACTCACTTGTTTTGCATTTGTCGGGCTAGCGGGATTTGAACCCACGACCCCTTGACCCCCAGTCAAGTGCGCTACCAAGCTGCGCTATAGCCCGTTTTCGGCGCGAACCCTAGTCCAATCATTTTTTTCGTTTGGCTCGGATACGCATTTGAATACGAATGGGACTCCCAGTAAACCCAAACTCCTCACGCAAACGCCGTTCAATAAATCTGCGATAACCAGGATCTAGAAAGCCGGTTGTAAACAAAATAAACGTAGGTGGCCGGACACCTGCCTGGGTGCCGAAAAGAATCCGCGGTTGCTTTCCGCCTCGAAGCGGATGTGGATGTGCCGCCACAATTTCGCCAAGAAATTGGTTTAATCGGCCCGTTGGTATACGCGTTTCCCAGCCAGCTAAAGCACTTTCTAAAGCGGTTGTGATTTTTGTGACGCTGCGTCCGGTCAGGGCGGAAATATTTACTCGTGGAGCCCAAGCGACGTGGGCTAGGTCCAAGTCGATTTCCCGATCCAACTGAATTCGTCGATCTTCATCAAGTAAATCCCACTTGTTGTAGATCATCACGATTGCGCGGCCAGACTCCGAAACCATGGTCAACAGTCTTTGATCTTGCTCACTGATTGGTTCACTGACATCAACCAAAAACAGCGCTACTTCTGATTTTTCAAGTGCCGCCCGAGTCCGCAAGACCGCGTAGTACTCGCTGCCGCTAGCTTCGTCAAAACGTTTTCTAATGCCAGCAGTGTCCACAAAGCGCCAAGTCTCACCGGCTAGTTCAATTAACTCATCAACCGGATCAACTGTCGTCCCAGCAACGCTATCGACCACGACTCTTTTTTCGCCAGCTATCTGATTAAGAAGCGAAGATTTACCAACGTTTGGTCGGCCGATTAAACACACGCGGCGCGGCCCAATTAGCGAGGCGCCAGAGTGGCTGATGTTTGCAAACTCATTCACGATTGCTTCAAGTAAGTCGCCCGTGCCGCGCCCGTGAAGTGCAGAAATCGCGTGAGGTTCCCCGAGCCCTAAACTCCATAATGCGGCTGCATCAGCTTCAGTTCGAGTGTCGTCCACTTTGTTAGCAGCGAGAATGACTGGCTTCTTAGCTCGTCGACAAATGCGAATCACGTTTTCATCCGCATCAGTAGCGCCAACTTGAGCGTCAACCACGAGCACGACTAGATCTGCCATGCTGGCTGCCAGTTCGGCTTGTGCGGCAATTTCAGCCGCAACTCCTTTTGCATCGATCTCGTAGCCACCAGTATCAAGCAAAGTGAATTCGTGTCCCGCCCATTCCGCATCGTAGGCAACACGATCTTTGGTAACACCAGGCTTGTCTTCAACCACAGCTTCTCGGCGACCAATAATGCGGTTCACGAGTGTGGATTTACCAACATTTGGTCGCCCAATGATTGCCACAACAGGTCGAGCTTGGTTTGAATCGACAACTTCAAAGAAGTCGGTGAACCCGATGGCCGAAGCAGCTTCTTGAGCAGCGGCTAATTCATCAGTGTCTTCCGAGATCTCCCAATCGACAGACTCTTGGTAATCCACTGTTACTCCCTTGAATTTCGCGGCAAAGTTTCGAAACCATACTCAGCAGCAGCGCGGAAAACGAAACGTTCTAAATCTTGTCTTAGTCTCTCAGCCAGCAGGTTGATTTGGCTAATTCGGATCTCACCTTGAAGTGTTAATACTTGTTCGGAGTAATCGAGTGGAGCCCCAACCACAAGCGTAATTTTGCTAAACAATCGCGGAATGCTCGAAGTATTTTGACCAGCTTTCCGACTTCCAAAAATGGCAACTGGATATATCGGCCTGTTGACATGTAATAGCGAGTAAGGCAAACCGCTACGAATCCACTCGTACGTCCCAGAACATCGCGTGCCTTCCGGAAAAATCGCAACCGAAACATTTTCTTCTATAGTGGATTGCATTTCCTTTAGAGCACTGCGGTCGGGTGAATGCCAATCAGTCTCAATTGCTCGGCCTGCGCGAAATAGCCAACCCATCGGCCCTTCAAACAACTCGATTTTAGCTAAGACCCGAATTGGAGCGGATGCTGGCAACAATGCTAAAACCCCGTCTATTAAACCTGGATGGTTAAATGCGAGGTATGAACCTGGTAAAGGGTGTTCGCCTTCGTAGATAATTTTGATTCTGAAAACACTGCGCATCAAACCGCGAAAAAACTTTTGAACTAACCACCAGATAAATCGTTGAATAACCATATTTTCAAGCAATTTTTTCAGAGACTAAAGTTAGAAGACGTTCAAGAACCTGCTCAAAACTCAAGTCTGACGAATCAATCACAACCGCATCAACGGCCTGACGAAGCGGCGAAAATTCGCGGTTTTCATCCGCGTAATCTCGACTTTCAATCAGCGGAATTTGAGACTCAGGAGTGGTTCCGTTCTCTAAAGCTCGACGGCGCGCTCGTTCAATAACCGAAGCTGTGAGATAAATTTTCAAATCCGCAGCTGGCAGAACCGTTGTCCCAATATCGCGGCCTTCGAGGATTACGCCATTTCCGTTGCTAACAGCCTCTTCCGCAAGTTTTCGTTGGAGTTTGACAGCGAAATTTCGAACGTGTGAAAGGGCACTTATTTCGGAAACTTTTAACGTAACGCGTTCGCTTCGAATCTCGTCAGTCACGTTTTGAGAATTTAAAAAGTACCGATATTCACCATTGTCGTGCCGGATCTCAAAATCGATATTCGATAACTGGTTTTCAGCTATTTCGCCGTTATTTTGTAACGAATACAGCGTGATGCTGCGGTACATGGCACCTGTGTCTAATAAGACGTACCCAAGTGACTTGGCCAGCGCTTTAGTGACCGAAGACTTGCCGGCCCCGGCCGGGCCGTCTATCGCGATTGAGATTGGGCGCATCACGTTTTAATCTTAACTAATTCTCAAAACGGATTTTCCAGCCAGCGGTTCGCAGGATTTGTTTGAACTCTGCGCTTACGGCATCGACAACGCTTATTTCAATAATTGCTATTTGACGGCCCAAGGCATGATCTATCCGAACATCCTCAATGTTAATTTGATTTGCAGCTGCCAGATTGAAAATATCGGCAAGTGCGCCGGGGCGGTCTTCAATCTGAACTGGAACTATCGTGAAACTCTGCTCGGGCTGACCGTGCTTACCTGGAAGCCGCCGCTTAGCCTCTTTCCCTTTGTCGATAAATTGCTCTATTAATAAAGAGTTTTGTTCTTTAAGCGCTTTAGAGAGTTGAGTTATGTAATCATTGATTTCTTCAAGCGCAGAAATCACATGCCAACGATTTCCAATCAGGATATCTGCCCAAAGTTTGGGATTGCTAGCCGCAATCCTTGTCATGTCTTGAAGTGCCGTTCCGGATACTTGCAGATCTGCATCATTTATCGAAGACGTCAGAATCGCAAGCGCTGTCGACAGCACCTGCGGAGTATGGCTGGTCCTGGCTACCAAGGCATCATGCTCTTCAACTGACATTTGAATGGTTATTGCACCAAGCGATTCGATAAACGTGGTCACCTTGGAAACAGTGCCGGCTTCGTTAGATTCCAGCGGCGTAATTACCCAAACCCGATTTTGAAACAAGTCATAACTTGCAGCTTCGGGACCGGAATCCGCCTTCCCAGCCATAGGATGAGTGGGAACGTAATTTCTCGTTTCACCACAAACTGTTTCAACGTCTACTACAACTTCATTCTTAACTGAAGCAACATCTATAAATATAGAGTTTGGAGTTAATCGTTTTAAGTCATTGATGATGGCCGGAACCGCGAGTGGAGGAACTGCTACAACAACTAACTCCGGCGTCGTATTTTGAAATTTTTCAACGCCAAGAACGGAAGCTGCGTAATCCGTCATCTCCTCTTCCGCATCCCGTATCCATACGGTGTGTCCCGCGTTTTTCGCGGCTAAGGCGATGGATCCTCCGATAAGTCCAGCACCCACAACTAATACCTTCATTAGCGTCCTACTGCGCTATATCTTTTCGTAAGGCTTTTGCGCCGTGTAAGTAAACATGCTTAATTTCAGATGCCGGTAACTCTGTGTAAGCATGTGCCATTACCCGAATGACCAGTGGCAGCGCGCCAGGCACATCAATCTCCGTGGCGCAAAGCAAAGGGACTTGACCAAGCCCCATAGCGCGGGCGGCAGCCGCTGGGAAGTTTGCGTGGATATCTGGAGTGGCTGTAAAAAGAACCGAAATTAAGTCATCGGCAGTGAGTTGGTTCTGCTGCATTACCTGAGACATAAGCTCTACTGTCATTGACTCGATCTCAGATACTGAGTCTTCAGAGAGCTGGGTCGCGCCTCGAATAGCACGTACTTTTTCAACCATGTTCGTAGTCTATTTCAATAGCTTGCATTTGGAAGAGATTTACGGTTGAAAATCTAAAAAGATTTGTCAA
>JBEAZM010000137.1:0-3044 GCA_041170125.1 Actinomycetota bacterium | reverse complement strand
CCGAGTGCTGGGCTTTTGCGGTTGATGGTTTAGTTGGAGCCACACCAGAGTTACTCGTGAAACGCAAAGGCGATGTCGTCACCTCAAGAGTGCTAGCCGGCACAATTCGGCGCGACAAAGATTTAGATAAAGACGCGAATCTGGCAGAAAAACTTTTGGCATCGGATAAAGATCAAGCTGAACATGAATACGCTGTTTCGTCAGTCGCCCAAGTGCTTGCAGCACATTGCACTGACTTAAATGTTCCAAGTCACCCAGAGTTGTTGCAGCTTGCAAACGTGCAGCACCTCGCGACTGACATCAACGGTCGACTGGCAGATCGCATTCCAGTGCTATCGCTAATTGCGTCACTCCACCCAACCGCCGCAGTATGTGGCACGCCGACTGAGCGCGCTGCGAACTTAATTCGCTCACTCGAAGGCATGGATCGCGGTCGTTATGCCGGACCAGTTGGCTGGATGGACGCAAAAGGCGACGGCGAGTTTGGTATCGCATTGCGCTGTGGCGAAATCGATTCTGATGACAACCGCAAAATTCGATTGTTTGCGGGCTGCGGTTTAGTCGCAGGCTCTAACCCCGAGTCGGAACTTGCTGAAACCAACGCCAAGCTTGAGCCAATGCGTTACGCATTGCGGCGCGACTGAGTTTCGCTGCTAAAGCTCAACCACCACAACATTCGGGCCGGAGTGCTGTAGCGCTGCATTCAAATCCACTAGTGAAGACACTTTCGTGGCTTTCCAGTTTGCAGCCTCTGCGGCCTTAACCAAATCATGATGTTGTGGGGTGCCGAACACCTTGGCATAAACAGCTTCATATTGCGCTGCGCCTTGCTCAAGCCCGTGGAAGATTGCACCCTCGTGGTTGTTGAAAACCACAATCGTCAAGTCTGGAAGTTTCTCGGTGCTGGGCAGCATCAACGAACTCACATCATGTAGAAACGCAACATCGCCCATCAACAAGAAAGTGCGACCACCATGCACGAGCGCAGCACCAGTGGCGCTTGCGATTAAACCATCGATTCCGTTTGTGCCGCGATTCATCAGCTGCATCGCTTTATGAGTCAATGGCCAAACTTTTTCAGCGAAGCGCACAGTTTTAGATGCTGCAAACCAAACTAAGTCTTGATTGGTAGCAACTTTAGCGACTTCTAGCAGAGCACTTTCAAAATCGAATTCATCCGAGTTGAAATTTGCTGATGCTGACTGCCAAAGTTCTAACCACTCACTAGCTGCTGGAGCTATGTCTGCATCTGGCATCCGCAACACGTGATGTTTTGCAGATTCAAAAGGATCGGCATCTAACGGAAATTTCCCAACCGCAATGTGAACTGATGCAGTCTTCACCAATTCGCTAGTGGTGCGGGAAAGTCCGAATCGACCGGCAGTCACAACCACATCCACTGCAAAATCATTGGTATCGAGCAACTCACGTGAACGTGTCGCATAGTCGGGCACACCGACCGCAGCTTCTGCGGCATTCGATCCAGGTTCCGCTAGTAACGGCCACCCCAAACTAAGTGCCAGATTCCGAGCTGCGATTGCCGAATGTGGATCGCTACAGATGACGACTCCGCGCAGTCCAGAATTAACATCAAGTTTTTCAGCAGTGAGCAAAGCCGCGAGCGACACTTCGTCGGCAAGCTTCGCTGGCGTTAATTCGCCAACGGTCACACCGGTTAACCAAGCATCGTCAAAAACTTCCGGCACTAAAGGTTCAGCGAAAGGAATGTTTAAGTGAACGGCTCCGGGTGCCGTGAACTCATCACCCATTGATGCGGCAATCGCACCAGCTACAGCGAGCTCCCAGTAAGCCTCATCTTGACTTACCGCTAGTGGCAAATCCCATTCAGCTCGAACGGCTTCGCCAAAAAGTCCAGCTTGCAAAATTGTTTGGTTCGCTCCGCGATCACGTACCGATGGCGGCCGATCTGCAGTCAACAAGAGCAGCGGCACGCCGGCTTCGCTCGCTTCCCAGGCAGCGGCCAGTAAGTGAGTAGCCGCTGTGCCACTGGTCGTGAGTACAGCTACGGGTCGGAGTTGGCGCTTGGCCAAACCAAGCGCAGTAAACGCTGCTGTCCGTTCATCAATGCGAGTATGCAGGCTAATCAATTCTGCTGATGCGGCTTGCGCAAGAGCCATCGTCAGTGGTGCGTTGCGTGAACCTGGTGCAATCACAACTTGCCGCACGCCGTGCTTAATGAGTGCTTTCACCATCGCTCGCGCTTGATTTACTGAGTTGCTCATACATTCTCCAAGGTATTTCGGTTCGCTAAAAATTCGTAGGCAGCAATCATTCGTCTGCGCAACTCCGCGGATTCAGTTTCAGTTGAAAGAAACTCATCCGCTCTGTCCGGAATCCTTCTGCCAATCTGGATTTGGCCATTTGCGATCTGGTGTGGATTCGTTGTCACACTTTCGCTAAACAATAAATTAGTCGCGAGTCCGGCAGTATGAATCGGCAGCAGTGATGCGAGTTGCAATCCTGACGCCAAGCCAACGCTAGTGTCGAGGGAGCCAGAAATGACAATTGGTTTAGTGATGTTTTCAGCAAGTAGTAGAGCTGGCTGCACTCCACCTAGCGGAATGGCTTTGAGAATTACAACATCAGCGACTTCGTTGATCGCATCGAAATCGTGTGAACCCGGATCCGCCAATCGCAAGGTTTCATCGAGTGCGATTGGAATATCAACTTCACCTCGCAAGCGCTGTAAATCCTCAAGCGTTGCTACTGGCTGTTCAACGTACTCAATGACTTCAACCATCGCGCTCAGTTGCTTTAGGTTTTTGATTGCCGTGAGTAAATCCCAATTCGCGTTGACATCAAACCGAATTTTTGGCGCCACTCCGAATGATTCTAAAGTTTGACTCACTTGTTCAACTTTTTGTAAATCTGATTCGAAGTCGAAACTCGACTTAAACTTGATTGTTGAAATTCCGTATTCCGCATACAAACGTTCAACAGCTTTAACAGCGCCTGCTACATCGAGTGCTGGCAATATCCCGTTAACTGAAATCTGCGTTTCGTTCGCCGTTGGCCATTCACCA
>JBEAZM010000136.1:0-12647 GCA_041170125.1 Actinomycetota bacterium | reverse complement strand
GTATCGGCACGCTTTTAATCGCTAGCTCAGGCTTGCTGCAAGTCAACCTTGGGCTTTCCCAGAACGAGCAGTTTTTAGACCAGCCTGAATCCATTGCTGGTTTGGAAGTTCTCTCACAAGGCTTTGCCGGCGGCACAAGTGACCCAATTGTGGTTTTAACAACTCCAGCCCAGGCTGCGGCGGTTGAAATTTCGCTCAGGCAGGTCCCAGAAGTAGTCGATGTGACGCCAGGTGCTGCAACCACAGAAGTTGCCCAGCTCAACGTGGTCACCAAAGCAATTTCGGGAACTGATGCAGCAGAAGCTGACATCGCAATTTTGCGTGATGCGCTGGCCAATTACTCGGAGACTTACGTTGGTGGCACAACGGCTGAGCAGGTTGATCGAAATGCTTCAATCCTGCGGGATTGGTTATTGATTGTGCCAATCGTGCTGATTCTGGTGCTCGCCGTTTTGATTTGGCTGTTGAAATCCGTTCTGGCGCCAGTGCTTCTGGTTTTCACCGTGGTGGGAAATTTCCTTGCGAGCCTGGGGCTTTCTTGGTTGATATTTACCGAAGTTTTTGGTTTCGTGGGACTCGAATCAGGTGTGCCGCTATTGGCATTTTTGTTCCTGGTGGCACTTGGGGTGGATTACAACATCTTCCTAGTGACCCGTGCTCGCGAAGATGCCCAGACTCTGGGCACGGCTGAAGGAATGTTGCGAGCTCTAGCGTCTACCGGCGGTGTAATTACAAGCGCTGGCGTCTTGCTAGCGGCAGTTTTCGCAGTTCTAGGTGTGTTGCCGCTTGTGACATTGACCCAAATTGGGGTAATTGTGTGCGTTGGTGTCCTTCTGGACACCTTGCTCGTTCGCACCATCATTGTGCCAGCACTCGGAGTGCTTCTAGCCGAGAAGTTCTGGTGGCCAGGGGCCATCCTGCGGACTGAAAAATAATTATTGACTGAGGCGGGCGAGTCCAATTTGCAGGACTTGCCCGCCTCTGCCATCCTTCGCGCAGCAAGGGGAGTATCCCATTCGCTGCTGGTCGTCATCACGGCATTTTTGCCCGGTCAGCAGGTCGATTAAATCGACGGCGAGAGACCTTGTGCCACCCGCAATCGCGTCTGACACAAGGAGTTTTCGTGGACGTACCTATTTCTATCTGGATTGGCCTGTTCGCCATCATTTTGGTGATGCTTGCAGTCGACCTATTCATGCACCGAGATCATCATGAAATTTCAGTCAAGGAGGCGGCCGTTTGGACTGCCATCTGGATTGCCATCGGCCTGATAGTTGGCGGCATCATTTGGGCCATCTATGGCTCCGAGTTTGGGATGCAGTACTTGGCGGGTTACGTCATTGAGAAATCGTTGGCCATCGATAACGTGTTCGTCTGGGCGTTGATTTTCACCTACTTCAAAATCCCACTCAAGTACCAGCACCAAGTACTTTTCTTAGGTGTGCTGGGAGCATTGGTTTTCCGTGGCATTTTCATTGCTTTGGGTGCAACTCTGATTGCCTCAGCAGGATGGATTCTCTACATCTTCGGCGGTTTCTTGATCTTCACCGGCTTCAAGATGCTAGTTCAGCGCAATGACCACATGGATCCAGGCAACACCAGAACAGTGAAGCTGTTTAAGAAACTCGTTCCTTCAACCGACAAACTGCATGGCGCGAAATTCTTCATTTACGAAAACGGTAAACGACTTGCTACGCCACTTTTACTGGTGCTGGTGCTAGTTGAGGTCACTGACATTATTTTTGCGGTTGATTCGATTCCGGCTATTTTCGCAGTTACCAGTGAACCGTTCATTGTGTTCGCATCGAATGCATTGGCGATTCTCGGACTCCGCTCGATGTACTTCTTGTTAGCCGATCTAATGCATCGATTCATTTACTTGAAACTCGGTTTGTCCTTTGTGCTCATCTGGGTTGGCGTCAAGATGATTCTGGGCCACAGTGGCTTCAAAATCCCAACCTCAATCAGCCTCAGCGTTGTACTTGTGATTCTGACTTCAGCCATCGTCGCCAGCTTGTTGGTCACCCGCTCGGAAAAGAAAGTTGCGAGCAAGGCGCTCAACAATCAAGAATCTGTCCATGCAGAGACTGAACACTAAATTAGAAACAATTGCTCAGCGCTTGGCCAGCGATTCTGCTGGCCAAGCGCTGATTGCTTTAGGCTCCAGCGGACTCGAACTTGAACGGGCTGACGAATTCAGCGATATTGATTTCTTTGCCATTGTGGCACCCGGCAGCAAAACTAGATTTCTAACCGACACTGAGTGGCTCCAGGCAGATTCCGAAATAGCCTGGATATTCCAAAACACGCCCGATGGCTTCAAACTGCTCTGGGAAGACGGACTTTTTGGAGAAATGGCAGTCTTCGAAATTTCCGAATTACCTTCGATTGCGTATGCACCTGGTCGAGTTGTTTGGCAACGCGAAGATGTAGACACAACAGCCCTCTCCCCTATTTCAATCGGCGGACAACTGCCAGCCCCTCGCTCGGTGGATTATCTTCAGCAGGAGCTTCTTTCAAATCTGTATGTTGGCCTAGGCCGATACCTTCGTGGCGAAAAACTTGCTGGTTGGCGATTCATCCAAAATCACGCATTTGGACTCGCACTTGAAATTATCGAAGCCACACATTCGGCCGATCCAGAAATTCAAAAAGATCTTTACTCACTCGATCGCCGCTTTGAATTTCGATTTCCCGAAAGTTCAAAACTAGTGTCAGAAGTTCTACTTGGAATCGAAAGAACTCCCGAGTCGGCAACTCGACTGCTCGATTGGATGCTGGTTGAGGGATTTGAAGAAAATAACTTAGTTAAGGAAGTTCGGACATTGATTGAAAGAGCCACGCAGTTCTAAAGCCGACCAGCGCCTCGAACCGCGTTTAGAAAGTCCCGAAGCTCTTGTGTCTTAGGGTCGGCAATCACGGCTTCAGCCTCACCGATTTCAAACAATACGCCTTGATGTAAAAAGCCGACCTGGTCTGCCACTTTTCTGGCAAACCCCATCTCATGAGTTGCGACCACCATGGTCATCCCGTCGTGCCGCAATTCAGCGACCAATTCGAGTACTTCTGCTACCAGAACTGGGTCAAGCGCACTTGTAACCTCATCTAGGAGCAACAACCTTGGATTGGTTGCAATCGCTCGAACGATAGCAACGCGTTGTTGTTGGCCACCACTAAGGCGGTCGGGATATTCCGTCGCCTTGTGCCACAAATTGAAGCGCTTCAGTAATTCTTCAGCTCGCGCCTCAGCAACAGCTTTTTCCACTCCATGCACTTTTCGTGGTGCCAAAGTAATGTTGTTTAGAACGGACAAATGCGGAAACAAATTAAGTTGCTGGAAAACCGTGCCAATCCGACGCCGGACGGCATCGGGATCTGCTCCGACTGCTGAAATGTCTTCACCGTCAAGAAATACCCTACCGTCATCGACATCTTCTAACAGATTGATGCAACGCAATAACGTGGATTTGCCTGAGCCAGATGCGCCGATTAGAACCGTGACGCCGTGCTCGGCTACTTGTAACGAAACATCATCAAGCACCACGTCAGAACCGAAACTTTTCCGAACATTTTGCAAATCCAAAACTGGTTGCATTACGCCACCCCGCCCTGCATTTGCCGCTTATTCATTCGGGCAGTTACAACATCAGTAAATCGAGCAAGTGGGATTGTTAGCATCACAAAAACAACACCAGCTGTGACATATGGGGTGAAGTTAAACGAGGTCGCAGTAATGATTCCCGCAGCTTTGATTGCATCGATTGCGCCAAGAATTGAGATTAGGCCCGAATCTTTTTGGAGCGAAACTAAGTCATTCAACAATGGCGGAATCACGCGGCGAATTGCCTGCGGCAAAACCACAAAGCGAGTAGTTTGGACATTCGATAACCCCAGTGCCCGAGCAGCCATACGTTGGGTGGGGTGCACGCTTTCGATACCGGCGCGCAGCACTTCTGCTACATAGGCACTGTAGGTCAGCACTAACGCGGCACCGCCCCAGACCACAACCGAGTTCGTGAGTCCTTCAATTCGCAAAGCCGGAACGCCAAGTCCAAGCAAGAGGATTACAAGCAAGAGCGGTAGGCCGCGAAAAATGTCTGTGTAAGCAGCAGCTAAAACCCGCAAAGGGAAAAGGACGGGCGACTTTGTCGTGCGCGCCAGGGCTACTAAAAGCCCGATAAGCAGGATGAAGATTTCAGCGACGATCATCACTCGAAGGTTGAGCCATAGACCGTCGATGATTTTTGGAAAAGATTTGATTGCATATTCGGCAGAGAAAAAGGAAGTTTGGACACGTTCCCAGCCGGGAGAATTAATTAAAAGTAAATAGATGACAGCCGCGACCGCTATGGTGCTAACAGCTGCAACAAGAACTGAACGACGCGCAGCACTGACTTTCGCCGCTTCACGTTCCAAACGGAATGCTGAGGGCTTGTAGTCAGTGCTGCGCGTCACTCGATTGTCTGCCTTACTTGATTACTGGAGCACTAACAACCTGCGAAAGCCATTCAGCTTCAATCGCAGCAAGTGTGCCGTCAGCGCGGAGGTTATCAACCGCATCGCTGACACATTTGGTCAGTGGGCTACCGAGGTTTAGCACAAGACCAAACTGTTCAGCTGAACTTGTGGTTTCGAACTGACCAACGATGATGCCGTCCGACAACTCAACTGCTGTGATGTAGAACGCGGTTGGGAGGTCCACAATCAAACCGTCAATCTGGCCGTTGGCAAGAGCTGCCTTAGCCACATCGTTGGTATCGAAGGAACCAATTTCTTGAGTTGGCTGAATCAAGTCAGTGATGACTGTGTAGGAAGTCGTACCAATCTGAGCGCCTAGTTTGGCGTCCTTCAAATCAGCGAGCGAAGTAGCGCCATCAAGCTTTGAACCCTTAATAGTGATGAGTGCCTGCTTGACGTCGTAGTAACCGCTGGAAAAATCAACCGCCTGCTTACGCTCATCGGTAATTGAGACCTGGTTAATATCAAAGTCGAAGGCTTTTTCGCCTGGTGCAATTACAGTGTTGAATGGTGCAACTGTCCATACAACCTGATCTGGAGTGAAACCAAGTTCAGCAGCTACTGCGTATGCCACTGCAGATTCGTAACCCTCGCCGTTGGTTGGGTCATCATTCTTAAACCATGGTTCGTAGGCTGGGCTATCGGTACCAATAGTCAAAACACCCGCTTCGAGCGTCTGTAGGTTTTCTGGTGCACAGGCATCGCCAGTTGCAGATTCGGAAGCGGCTGGTGAGGTTTCCGCGGCATCGGTGCTGCATGCACTCAGAGTTAGAGCGGCAACTGCTGCCACTGCTAAGAGATACTTCTTTTTCATGTTTGTCCTTGTGTTCGGGGATTGTGAGGCGATAGTTCAGGAGAAATGCAGGCACCGCATATTCACAATGTATCCATCTCAAATAATGGTCACTAGTTTCATTATTTAAGAAACAGTTGCCTAGCTCCGGCGAGCAACCCCGAGTTCAGAAAATACCGCAAGCGCTGAATTCCATCGGTTCAAGGTGTAGACGTGAATACCAGGTGCTCCCCCAGCCAATAACTGCCTGGCTAAATCGACCGTGTGTTGTACGCCGAGCTCACGCACCTCGGTTTCGTCGCTACAGGCTTCGTACTGGGTTTTCAGTGCGGTTGGGAAATCTGCACCTGACATGAGTGCAAACCTGGCGATTTGATTGAGATTCGTTACCGGCATCAGACCTGGCAAAATTGGAATCGTGACGCCTGCTGCTTCAGCTGCTTGAACCAATTGAAAGTACCGATCAGCCTCAAAAAACAGATTTGTGATTGCAAACTCGGCACCGGCGTTCTGTTTGGCGAGCAGCACTTGAACGTCCTGGTCCATATTGGGCGATTCGGGATGTCCTTCAGGGAAGGCTGCCACTGCTATTCCAAGACCTCCACGGCCCTTAATGGCGTTTACGAGTTCAACCGCATACTGATATCCACCAGGGGTGGTCACCCAAGCCGCATCAATCCCGGCAACAGGATCACCTCGCAAAGCCAAAATGTCTGTAACCCCTATGCCCACAAACTCGGAAATCGTGTCCGATAGTTCAGCCGCAGTTTTGGAGACACATGTCAAGTGTGCCAAAGCTCGTAACCCGTATTCATCAATAATCCGTTGCAGGACTTTGAGACTGCGCTCCTGGGTGGATCCACCTGCTCCGTAAGTAACAGAGACGAAATCCAATTCGAAAGTCTGTAGCTCGGCAATTGTTTGCCACAGCGTTTCCTCGGCTTCAACACTTTTTGGTGGGAAAAATTCAGCAGAAAAAACTGGTTCGGCAATTGCTCGTTTGGCATTAATGCGAGCAGCTATAGTCATAGGCGCGAAGTATGCAGGAGAAACCGAGTATTCAGCATCTTTGAGATACAGGTAGCGTTTGCTTGTGGGTAACTCTGTGGCCAGCGAAATCGCCAACTTTCGAGCGGAAGTTTCAACAGCCCTTTCGGCTTTTATTTCAGCCAATGCGGCAGAACTTCATCTTGTAAGCGATGACTTTGACCTCGTGGAAAACGAATTGCAAACATTCCTGGCTGGTGGAAAGCGGTTGCGCCCACTATTTGCACTTGCCGGCTTCAAATCCATTTCGGCAGACATACCCGATTCTGCAATCACTGCTATTTCAGCGCTCGAGTTAATCCAAGCAAGTGCCTTGATTCATGACGATCTGATGGATGCCTCCGCCACCCGCAGAGGTCGGCCGACGATCCATGAACGATTTGCAAAGTTTCATTCAACGCAAAAATGGCAAGGTGACGCAACTAGTTTTGGCGCGAGCTCGGCAATTTTAATTGGCAACCTATGCCTAGTCTGGGCCGACAAAATGTTGTACGAATCGGGTTGTTCGGATGATTCGATTAGTGCTGCAAAAAAATACTTTGACAAACTTCGGGTTGAAGTTATGGCTGGGCAATTTCTGGATGTGATTGAGCAAAATCGTCGAAGCGCAAATATAAAGGCCATTCAGAACATCGTAACCTTTAAGACTTCAAAATACACTGTGGAACGGCCTTTGCATTTTGGGGCGGCCCTAGCTGGTGCCCCGCTCCAAGTAATAGAAACGCTCAGCAACTTTGCGCAGCCGATTGGGGAAGCATTTCAGTATCGGGATGATTTACTCGGCGCATTTGGTGATCCGACCATCACCGGCAAACCAGTGGGCGATGACTTTCGCGAAGGCAAACGCACACTATTGGTTGCGCTGTTCCACGAGCGAGCAGAGCATGCTGATTGGATGTGGTTCGAGTCAATCATGGGTAAAGCAGACATCTCTGAAAATGAGGTGAAGCAAGCTCAATCGCTCTTGTTCGACTCAGGTGTGGTTGCAGAAGTCGAGTCAAAGATTGAAACTCTTTATCTTGGGGCGCAAACGGTTTTAGAAAATTCTGACCTATCAACGAACTCGAAAACTTTGCTGAGTGAGTTGAGTAAATCAGCTCTGTATCGGACCAAGTAATGCCGCGGCTCAAAAATCAACTTTTACTGAGTTTTTTTGCAAGTACTTTTATCGGGATTGCAGCACTGGGCTTAGGTTGGTTGCCGCCGCTTTTCAATACAGAAGTAAATGACATTCTGAACTTCCTGCGAAGCAACTCGAGTGGCATATTTTTGGCAAGAGTTTGCTTGCTCATTGGCGCTGGAATGCTGCTGCAAAACTGGCTCGCACTGGGCCGAATTGTTCTGACCAACGGTCAGTACTCGATTGCAAAGCTGCTGCCTTTTTCAGCACTTCCTGCTGCAATCTTATTTTTGACCCCGCCACTATTTTCCAGAGATGTCTATTCATATATGGCACAAGCCCGGCTCAATTTGCGTGGACTCAGCCCGTATGAATACGGAGTTGGATGGCTTCCCGGTTGGTTTCAGTTAGGAGCCGACCCACTTTGGGTAGATACACCAACGCCTTACGGCCCTGCAGCAATCTGGCTAAGTAGCCAAATTGAATTGATAACCAACAACAGTCCATACAACGCACTTCTCTGGCATCGCTCACTCGCATTAATCGGTGTTGGGATAGGAATCTGGGCAACCACTCGAATCTTTGAGACCAATCCCAAGTTTGCTGCTACCGCAGTTTGGCTCGCTTGGTTGAACCCTCTCGTTGTCTTACATTTTATGAGCGCAGCTCACAATGATGCTCTGATGCTGGGATTGCTTGTAGCGGCGTTTACTTTCAGCCAAAGAAACCAGTTCTTGCGGGCTTTAATAGTTTTGATTTTTGCCGCAGGAATTAAACCCATTGCCCTTCTTGCAGCGCCGTTTCTATTGATTGGCAAACCTGCAAAATCGATTTCACAACTCATTAAGCCTTGGAGCCTCGGAGCAGTTTTCGTCATCTTTGGACTTTGGCTACAAGGCATAGTCACTGGACTGGGAATGGGCTGGATTACTGCTTTAAGTGCTCCGACAAAAGTGCGATCACTGCTTTCGCCAGTGACTGCAATTTCCGAAATTTTTAGTCGACCACTCGATGCTCTCAATTTATTGAATGCAGATTTTGTCATTTCGACAATGCAAATTTTTGGATTAATCACAGCTATCGGAATTCTGATTTTTCTTGCCTTGACACCAAGTGTGCGAACGGCAACCCGAGGTGCCGCGATTGCATTCACATTCGTGGTTTTGCTCTCCCCAGTTGTGCAACCGTGGTATTTGTTGTGGGCGTTTGCACTGATTGCGATTGCGGGCATCAAGCGACCGTGGCACCTAAAAGCAATCGTAATTTTGACTGCAATTTTTGTGGCCTACAGCGCGATTGAAGCAAACATTGTGCTGGATACCGCCATCACCTTTGGCGACTATGTAGCTGGTGGCTCTGCTGTATTGGCAGTTTTAGTAGTGCTCCTCGCTAGTCGAGCCGAGCGCGAATTGTTAATTGGAAATCAATTCAATGCTGGCCTGGTGGCTGACTATTTTGCGGCAGATGAAATTAAAAACGACCAAGCAAAGGTGCAATAACCACTTTCACAATCATGCCTATCGGATAAGCCAAGGCGTAACCCAAATTGACTCGCGGATCGTCGTCTGACTTGGCGTTGGCATATGCAAGAACCGCCGGTTGAGTCTGGGCTCCAGCCATTGCACCGGCCAGCTTGGCCCCGTGCAAGCCGCCAAAAAAGTGGGTGATAGCCAAATGCCCAGCGGCTGCTGAGAGCGTAACGAGCACCCCAACCACAAACAACCGCCAACCAATCGGCTCTGTGATGGCCTGGGCCAAAGCTGCACCAGAATTTGAACCGGCGTAGGCCAAGAAAAGCATCATCCCTAAGTGATTGAGAGTGTTTGATGCTGCAAGTGGCAGCGTCCACAAAAGGCTGCCTGTTCGCTGCAATTTTCCGAGCACTAGCCCCACCACGAGCGGACCACCCGCCATACCTAAAGCAAAACTGCCACCACCGGGGATGGGAAATTCGATTAGACCTATTAGGACCCCGAGTGCCAGCCCAAGCCCAAAGTTAGTTAGCGAGAAATGGGTAGCAGCTTTTTCTGAATCACCGAAGAATTTTGCAACCTCTTTAAGTCGAGCCGGTGGTGCAACCACTCGCACCCGATCACCTAGTTGCAGTTCAAAATCTTCTGTGGCCAACAGGTCAATGTCGCCACGGCGCACCCGAGTCACGACGGCACCAAAGCGACGGGTCAGCCGTAATTCTTCGAGGGGCCGCCCAGCAATGTCTGGATTGGAAACTGCAATTCGACGGTAGTCCAGAGCACTTCGGTCATAAGTCAATGCAACTGTCGAAGGATGGCCCACCTCGATGACCCACTCATCAATTACATCTGGATCTCCAACAACTGTGACGATGTCACCTGGGACCGGAAACATCTCATCCGTCGCTAAATCGACTGCTCCACGATGTTCGGGAGTGTCACCTCGCATGATTCGAGAAAAAACAAGTTTGCCTTGATGTCGTTCAGAAATTTCTCCCAGACTAGGCAACCCCGCTGCTTCGATCCGGACCGTCAAGGTAGCGACCTGCGATTTGGACAGGTCAGTTAAATCTGCTGGATCCGTGTGTTTTGCAGGTTTAGTTTTCAACGCAATCATGCTCGCAAACAACATCCCCAGTACCCCAAACAGATACGTAACGGAGTACCCAATTGTTGGCAAATCTGAGTTCCACATTTGGCTGGCGGCTGCAAGCGCTGGGGTGTTAGTGAGCGCCCCTGCGTATAACCCAGCTAACAGTGGGCCATTGATTCCGAAAGCCAATCCAATTCCAACCGTCACAAAAGCTGCTAGCACCATCACGGCGACAACAGCCAGTAACGCTCTACCACCTGACTTTAGAGAGTTGAAAAAAGATGGGCCAGACCCGAGCCCAATTACGAATGCAAAAATAGCCAAACCGAATATTCCGACTTCGCGGGCAATCTTGAGTCGCTCGTCAAAAGCTGAAAAAGCCAGGGCTGTAAAAAGCACCGCAGCTGGGCCAAGTGCGAATCCTTTTACTTTGATTGCTCCGATAGCGCCACCAACTGCAAGTAGCAATGCGAGCAACAACAAAGGTTCTTCCGCCGCTAAGTCAGCAAGACCTTCGAGGAATTCCAACACGTTCATTTGGACTCATTTCAGTTCGGTGTGCCAAGAATAACTAAGCCTCACACCTGTTGTTTTAAGTATTTTGACCCTAAGTCGCGACCCGACTTAAACCGCAATACCTTTGCGGCATGGCGCAGGTCGATTTTGAACTTGAAGTAATTTTTCCGTTTACAGCTCTGGACTTATGGCGGGCCATGACTGATTGGCGTGACCACGCGCGTTGGATTCCTGCAACCAAGGTTTGGATAACCAAGCCCGGCGTTGGTGTTGGAGTTGAGTTTGTGGCTAGAAGTGGCTTCGCACCACTTGCCGTGAATGATCGCATGCGGGTGATTGAGAGTGATCCGACCACTATGAGCGCAAAAGTGGAAAAGTTCGGAAGGCCACTAAAAGGTACTGCTGGCTTCAGCATAGAAAGCTTGGGAGAAAGCTCTAAGCTGATCTGGTTTGAAAAAATCGATGTCGAGTATCTCCCCAATTTCTTAAGTGCACCGCTCACCTTTGCGACCCGAATTCTCTTCAAGGTGGCGATGTGGAATCTGAAGCGGGTCGGGCTCAAACCGCGTACGCCTTATACCGAGCCGACCACGAAATTCGCCTCGCGTCTACTTGAGACTCCACAGTTCTATGGCTTAAATATTGAAGTCCAAAGTCACGAAGAATTTGATAATCCAGTTATCGAAAGATTTTTGGAAGCACTCTTAACCACGGCCAGTTCACATCCTGTTACACAAACTCGGATTAGGTACTCGAAAAACGCAATGCTGACCCGCATGGAAATCAGCATCAAGACTGCTGACCGATTGACGGCCCACAATTTGATAGAAGAATTTGCTCCAATAAAGCACAAGCACACTCTGCAAAGTCAGGGTGGCGACCTTGAGTCTGTCCACAATCGTTTTGGAACTGTAGATTTTGTCGTTGTCGCGCCAAACTCCAGCAAAGGATAGAAATGGAATTTCGCAATCTCGGTAGTAGTGGTCTTAAAATCTCCGAAATTACCTACGGCAACTGGCTCACGCATGGTGAACAAGTTGAAAAAGATGCTGCATTGGCGTGTGTGAAAACTGCACTCGATTCTGGAATAACCACCTTCGACACAGCAGATGTCTACGCCGCAACCCGAGCCGAGTCAGTCTTGGGCGAAGCGCTGCGAGGTGTTCGACGTGAGAGCATTGAAATTTTCACTAAGGTTTATTGGCCCACTGGCGAAGGGGTCAACGATCGCGGTCTCTCTCGCAAGCACATTATGGAATCTTGCAACGCTTCGCTGAAACGGCTCGGAACCGATTACGTTGACCTATATCAGGCTCACCGATTTGATTATGAAACACCACTTGAGGAGACGCTGCGGGCGTTCGATGATTTAGTCAGACAAGGCAAGGTTTTATACGTCGGTGTCTCCGAATGGAATGCCGAGCAGATTCGCCAAGCCCATGCGATTGCTAATGAAATGGGTTTTGATCGAATTATCAGTAACCAACCGCAGTACTCAATGTTATGGCGGGTGATAGAGGCTGAGGTTGTCCCAACGTCAGTAGAACTGGGGGTTAGCCAAATCGTTTGGTCACCGATTGCTCAGGGAGTTTTGACTGGGAAGTACCTGCCCGGCCAACCACCAGCTGCCGGTACTCGCGCCGCCGATGACAGAGTCAATAACTTCATCAAAGGTCGCTTCTTCAAAGATGAAGTGCTCGCTGCCGTGCAGGCATTAAAGCCAATTGCAGATTCGGTTGATCTGTCTTTGGCCCAACTTGCGGTTGCGTGGGTGTTGCAAAATCCGAATGTTGCGGCTGCGATTATTGGTGCGTCACGACCAGAACAAGTGACTGAAAATGTCAAAGCAGCTGGCGTAAAACTCGACCCCGAAGTTATGCAGCAGATTGATGACGTGGTTTTAGGAATTGCTGAAACTGATCCGCGTCTAACAATTTCGCCGAACCCCCGGGCTTAGTTTTTTGGATCGATAAGCGTTTGAGAACTTGGCGTTTGGTTTAGGCGCGTGGGTTAATTACGTTGGTTTTGAACAGCAGGTTAGCCATGTCGTAAATCGAATTGGCATCTGGCAATCGACCCTCATGTCGA
>JBEAZM010000135.1:0-3293 GCA_041170125.1 Actinomycetota bacterium | reverse complement strand
ATGTAGCCATGCGCCAAAATGGCGACGGGAAATGGTCCTTTGCCATTCGGAATATTCATCACGCCTGTGATTTTCAAACCATTGCTTCGGTAGCTCACTTCCCAGCGTGTGTAGTCAGAATTAGATGTCACTTTGCGGTTTAACTTGAGGTTCTCTCCAACAAACTGTTGCGACCAGAGTTGTGGCAAGCTCAAATCACTTGCTGTTACTGGCGATTGGAACAACGAAAAACTGAAAAACAGAGTTGCAACTAGTGCCTGAAGTTTTCTCATTTAACCAAGATAAATTGAAACTCTATCTACCGCCACTTGAGATTGATAATCTACTTGTGCTCGTTCACCCAAGCACGACGAGCTAGCCAAATAAGGAATCCGACAAACACGGCGAGCAGGACTTGATTGAAGCCAGCGCTAGTGGGAAGGTACTGAATCAAAGTTCGGCCGTTGGAGATAATCACTAGTCCACCAATCAAGACACCGAATGCAGCATGTGGCAACCGCCCAGCTAGACGTGCGGCAATAGGTGCCATAACGACACCACCAATCATTAGCCCGAGAACCACCGACCACGGTATTTCGGTTTGGCTGGTCGAGAGTCCGACGATAAAGCCAATGCTGGCCGCGACTGCAACAGCGAATTCGGCGGCACTGACTGTTCCAATTACTAGTCGCGGCTGGCTTTTAGTTGCGGTTAAGAGTGTTGGTGTAGTGATTGGACCCCAACCGCCGCCGCCAGCTGCATCCACGAAACCAGCAAACAAACCAAGCCCAGCTAAGGTGTAACCACGCAGCCGCATTCGCTTGGCTTTGATGATTACGAACCCAAACCCAAACCGGATGATTAGAACTAAACCCAACAGAAACAGAAGGCCGGACATAAAAGATTTGGCACCTTCAAGTGAGATGTGCGTCAGGACGCTTGCACCGATGAATGCGCCGATCGCCCCAGGCAGCGCAATTCGGATCAAAGTTATGCGATCAACATTTCCAGCCCGCCAGTGGGAAACCCCACTCGCCAAAGTCGTGCCAATCTCAGCAAGATGCACCGCAGTCGAGGCCGAAACAGCGGTTGCACCAAGTAATACCAAAGCAGTCGAACTAGTAATACCGAAGGCCATACCGAGCGTGCCATCGACGAGCTGCGCTATGGCACCTGCGATTGAGTACCAAAGAATTTCCAGCATCCAACACCTTCAGCTAGATTAAATAGGGCTAATACAGCCCTATTTAATCTATTTAGAGAACTGAGGTCAATTCGGAGCGCCCCACGAATCAGGATCATCGACTAGAACCTGAATAAAGTCTGGAAATTTGGAATCCAGCACGTCTTGCAAACTCACATTGTCGAGAATTCGACGTTCTTTCGCGCGAAGCGCAATCCAAACTTTTTCCAGCCCACTAGCCGCGCCGGTGTAAGCCACCCCTTCTGGGCGATGGCCACTGATTGAAGTTAACGGACCATCAATCGCTCGAATTACATCCGCGAGATGAATTTCATCGGCTGATTTCGCTAATTTAAATCCACCTTGACGACCTTTTCGGCTCTCAACCAGACCGGCGCGCTTCAACGCATTCAGTGCGGTTCGCAAATAGTCATCAGACATGGATTGGGACGTAGCCACAGTCTCAATACTCACCCACTCATCTTGACTTGCGGCAATCTCGAGCATCGCTCGCAGGCCGTAGTCGGTCAGAGTTGTGAAACGCATGGGCAAATTATGGTTCAGGACCAAATAAAGCAGCGCTTTGTAACTGAAACAGGTACTCTGCCTTTAGGCGAAAGGAGTCGAAATGGTTGCTTGGATGTGGCTCATTGCAGCTGGCGTTCTCATCGGGGTGGAAATACTTACAGCAGATTTGCTGTTTGCCTCGCTTGCCATCTCTGCCCTCGCTGCTGCTGGTGCTAGCGCGCTTGGCGCCGACGGGATTGGCCAGGCGGTTGCGTTTGCTGTCACTGCCACAATCACCATCGGAATGCTGCGGCCCATCGCATTGCGGCATTTACGTAAACCAGCTCCAGATTCAGCGACAGGTATTGATGCTCTGATTGGATCTGAAGCATTAACAATGAGTGTCGTCAATGAAAAAGGTGGCCAGATAAAGCTATCTGGCGAAGTTTGGACCGCCCAAACCGAGTTTGGTGAAATCCCAGCTCACACGAAAGTTCGAGTACTGCGAATTAGTGGTGCTACCGCAATCATTGAGAACAAGGAGTAGCCATGGAAGACGCAATCGCATCGGTATTCGGTGCCATCGGTCTATTAATCCCAATTGCAATCGTGGCAGTTGTGCTGGTCCGCGCCATCCGAATCGTTCCCCAAGCGAGCGCAGGCATTGTTGAGCGACTTGGTCGCTACAACCGCACACTGAATGCTGGATTGAATTTGATTGTGCCGTTCATTGACCGGGTGCGGCCACTGATTGATTTACGCGAACGCGTGGTCTCATTCCCACCTCAGCCGGTGATCACATCCGACAACCTGGTTGTTTCAATCGATACGGTTATTTACTTCCAAGTGACTGATGCCAAGTCAGCTACATATGAGATTGAGAATTTCATCCAAGGTATTGAACAACTCGTAGTCACGACTCTGCGTAACGTTGTTGGTGGCTTGGACCTTGAGCAAGTTTTGACTTCGCGCGATGGCATCAACGCCAATTTGCGAGGCGTACTCGATGAAGCCACCGGTAAGTGGGGTGTGCGCGTTAATCGCGTGGAGCTCAAAGCTATTGATCCACCACCATCAGTCCAGGAATCTATGGAAAAGCAGATGCGTGCAGAACGTGACAAGCGTGCTGCAATTCTGACGGCTGAAGGTGAGAAGCAAAGCCAGATTCTGACGGCTGAAGGTGCGCGCCAAGCTGAAATTCTGCGAGCAGAAGGTGACGCGCAGGCAGCGGTACTCCGCGCTCAAGGTGAAGCAGAAGCAATCGCAAAAGTCTTCCAAGCTATTCACACCGCTGACCCAGATGAAAAGGTACTGGCCTATCAATACCTACAGCAGTTGCCAGCAATTGCAAATGGCACGGCTTCAAAAGTTTGGGTGATTCCAGCTGAACTATCGGGAGCGGCCGAGAAGATTGCTAAGGCATTCAATCCCGAAAAGTAATTAGGCAAAGGAAATGGGCTGGGAATCAATCCCAGCCCATTTCTGTTTTTCAATGCTGCGGCCCATAAAGAACTTGCTGTGCTTCAAGTTCAAGCCATTCAGCATCGGTGTAGACCCGAGAGCGAATTATGAATCTAACGCCTTCAGGTGTCTCTACGGAAAATCCACTACCGCGCCCGGGAAC
>JBEAZM010000134.1:0-4191 GCA_041170125.1 Actinomycetota bacterium | reverse complement strand
GGCAATGACAACTCGTACACGTTGGTGCCATACAGACCGACGTCCACAGCATTACCGCCCACGGCAGGAGCGTCAGCGGCCACGAGTTCACCAGCGATTGGATTGAAAACCTCAGCATTTTGATTGCTTGAAGTTGAGGTTGCGATTAAGGTTCCCAGGACGAGAACCACCGCAACACTTGCGATTGAAATTAGTTTTTTAAGATTCACGGGCGGAAGATATTTACTCACGCTCTAGAAACACGCCAAATACTGAATTTCATTGTCGTGTCTGTAGGTAAGAACCGAATGTAAAGCCAGAATTTAGCTGAGTTTGTTCATCTCAATCACAAATCGGTACTTCACGTCCGAATTAACTACTCGATCGTATGCAGCATCAACCACAGCGGATTCGGGTGCAATCAGTTCGATATCTGCACCAATTCCGTGAGATGCACAGAAGTCGAGCATTTCTTGAGTTTCTGGAATACCGCCTGTGTTAGAACCAGCAATTGCTTTGAACCCACCAATGATTGTGAACGGATCGAAGGATTCTGGCTTGCCGGGGAGACCAACATTGACGAGAGCGCCATCGATCCGCAACCAGCTGAGCACTTCATCGAGGTCGAGGTTTGCAGAAGTAGTGTTCAAAATTAAATCGAACTTGTTTTTTAGATTTCCCCAAACTTCAGCATCGGAAACATTGAAATAATCGGTTGCGCCAAAATTCACAGCATCAGGTTTCTTGGCCAAGCTGCGACCTAGTACAAAAACTTCGGCACCCATTGCCACAGCTATTTTCACCGCCAAGTGACCAAGCCCACCAAGGCCGTAGATGGCAACTTTTTTGCCAGCCATGACACCCCAATTTCGCAATGGCAGGTAAACAGTTACGCCGGCACATAGAAGTGGTGCCGCAACATCGAGATTGAGCGAGGCTGGAATATTCAAGACGTAGTTTTCTTTAACAACGATTGACTGGCTGTAACCACCGTAAGTTGGTGAACCGTCTTTGTCGCGTCCGTTGTAGGTCGGGACATTGCCAGCTAAGCAGACGTTCTCGCGGCCAACTAGGCAGTATTCACACTCACCACAGCTGTCGACCATGACACCAACGCCAACTCGGTCGCCAACTTTGAATTTCGTGACGTCAGTACCAACCTCGCGAATTACACCCGCGATCTCATGGCCTGGCACCATCGGGAAAATGCCTTCGAACCACTCATTTCGCGCTTGATGAATATCGCTGTGGCAAATTCCGGCATATTCGATGTCAATCAAAACGTCATTTGCGTTTAATGCTCGTCGATCTATTTCGATTTCCGTGAAATTCGACGTCGGTGAGGAAACTGCAAGCGCTTTAACGGAGTAAGTCATGGATCGAGTCTATGCGAATTTCCGCTCAGACCTCGAGCGTGAGCTTGTTGGATTTCGCTCGCGAAACGCATGGGTAAAACACATCATCGTCAGCCGAAGTCCCGAGACTGTCACGATGCTCGGGGACACCGTCCACCAGTTTGAGTTCACAAGCACCACAGGTGCCGGTACGGCAAGAGGCATAGACCTTTACATTCGCTTGTTCCAGCGCTTCGAGAGCCGATTCGTCTGAACGAACCGTGACGGTTTTGCCAGACTTGGTGCAATCGATTTCGAACTTTGTATCTCCAGCGGTGTCGAATGTGTCGCCGATGAATTTCTCAAAGCGCAGTTGTGGTTCGGGGATGAACTTTGAGATGACTGATACAACCACTGGCGAGGCACAGACGTAGAAAAGTTCAAATTCGTTAACTGGCAAGTTGTTGAAGTCAAAGTGATTAGAAGCGTCAGTCGAGAGGTGGATCTGCACTTTTTCGCCATACATCGCCACAAGTTCTTGGGCGTAGGCAAGTTCAGCGAGCGAGGTGCCTAAGTAAAGCAACTGCCATGGTCGGTGTGCTGGAATGCTTTCCAGCATTGCCTTGATTGGCGTGATACCAATTCCGCCTGCGATGAAGTAGTAACTGTGAGCGGTCTCCAGTTTGAAGTGATTACGTGGGGGAGAAATCTGTAGGTCTTGGCCTTCTCGAGCTTTCTCGAATAGGTATTTACTGCCACCTTTTGAATCTGGTGTTCGCAAAACTGAAATTGTGTAGAAATCATCGGCAGGGTCACCGCAAAGGCTGTATTGCCGAGTCAAGCCGTTTGGCAAGGCAATTGAAATATGCGAGCCCGGTTCCCAGGATGGAAGTTTCTTTTCGCTAGTGAGTTGAAATTCCATGATGTTAGATGTGAGCTGACGTTTGCGTGCGATTTTGATATCCAACATTTCGGGGGAGAAATGTGGGCGCTGTTCGACAGTGTTACTCAAACTAACTGCTGACTTTGGCATGAAGATGCGGATGAAGATTGCTGCAGTTGTTAATGTGATGAGTGCGATAGAAAAGTAAGTGTAGATGTTTGATTTGGTGTCACTGCCCGTCCAACCTGCATGTAGCGAAACTGCAAGTATGAGCAGATAGCTTTGCATGTGAATGAACTTCCACAGTTTTCGAGGAATGCGACGCATCAGCCAAGACGTAACGATGATGATAGTCATCAGGTAGATCGAAATGACACCAAGTGCGGTTGGCATATTCCCAAGAGATGCCACGTCGCTACGGACATACTGCGACTGGAAAGGAATCAAGAAGTCAGTGATTGAGAACTGAATCCAGGTATCCATGTAGAGACTGAAAAGATGAATACCAGCGAATACATATCCGAGGGTCGAGATGAACTTATGGAGCTCACGCAACCAGGCAGGATTGTCGAAGGATCTGAACACGCGGGTGGAAAGAAGAATTCCCCAAATCACAGTGACGGAGAGGAGAAACCAAGAGATTAACGCGCTGGAGCGAGTTAAAAACCACCAAAACTGTTCCGTAATTAACATTCGAACTTATTCCATTCTGTGCTGCGTGAAACTTGCCGATTTTTAGTCACGATTAACGCAGCAGCGTTATTTTTTTCGATTATTTCAAAAGCTTCGGACTGCGGTTTAAAAAAACAGGCCTTAGCTAAAACTTCTGAACGTGCTGCACTGCCACTGATCACCGTGACGGAAGCTATTGCATCAGAATCGTTGGTTGATATTTGTGGGTCAATCAGGTGACTTCTGCCGGCAAAAGTCCGTTTCAAGTTTGATGAAGTCGCGACTCCAGCTTTTTCGAAAGTCACCTGACAGATTTCGTTTTCGATATCAAACGGATCCTCAATCGAAATCCGCCAGGGATCTCCATCAGGCGAACTTCCCTCCCCATACAAATCGCCCCCAGCATTCACAAAGTATGAATCAAAACCAGCTTGCTGAATCTTCTCCGAGAGTAAATCAGCGCAAAGACCTTTACCGATGCCACCTGGGTCAAGCGTGGCTTTTGGGTCAAGCGTGATGAAAGGGCCGTCAATCAAAACATCCGAGGTCGAGAAACCAGCTACTTTGGAATCTTTTAGCTGGGTGGATCCGGCTTCGCCCAAACTGTCTGCATAACCAACTTTCAACAAGTTAGGAAGTAAGCCTGGGTTGAAAGCGCCCCCGGTTAATTCAAATGCGGATAGCATCTTTTTTACTAGCAGCGTGGTTTCTGAGGATACATAGACCGGAGCGCCATCGGAGTTATTAAGCAGAGTGATTTCACTATCTTCGCGAAACCTGCTCCAGAGCGATTCAAGTCTTTCAACCTCGGCCTTCAATTCGGCGAGGAAAGCTTTCTGGGCTCCCACAACATTTATGTGGAAGCGACTTCCCATCGCGCCGAATTTGAGCTGCATGATTTTAAGAACCTGAGGATTTGGTATCGGTTGGTTTTGGCTTGGGTGCAGTTGTCTGGGTTGGCTTTGGCTTTGGAGCTGTCGTCTGAGTTGGTTTTGGTCGCGGCGTGCTTGTGCCAGTCGGCTTTGGGAAACCGGTTTTGGTTGGTGTTGGGGAAGTCTGCGTAGGGGTGGGAGCAGCACTAGTACTGGCACTACCGGAGTTGTTATTTCCCTGTTGAGTTCTGGTGGGTTTTGGTTTTGATGAACTCTTGGTTTTCGAAGGCGAAGCAGAGTTTGGTTTTGAGTTTGAAGCAGAACTTGGTTTTGAGTTTTGAGACTGCTTTGGCTTCTTGTTTTTATTCGCAGAGTTTGGTTTTGAAATCTGCGAATCAACCGGTGTGGCTGATTCGGAAGTTGTGGTTTCCTCCACCGTAACTTCATTTGA
>JBEAZM010000133.1:0-6626 GCA_041170125.1 Actinomycetota bacterium | reverse complement strand
GTGCCAAACATGATCATGAAGAGAGCCATGCTCACCCGACTCAGCGTTAAAGATTCGTTGAAGACATATTCACCTTGCAAATATTCCCAGGGAAAACTCCACCAAGGTTGAAATATTGCCCAGAACAAAGTGGCGAACGCAAAGCCCCACATCGTTAGCGAAAGTGGATCGCGCGGCTCCGGCTGGTGCAAAACTTTTTCCCCAACCACGTAGTAAATAGCCAGAGCTACCGCAGCGCCAAGTGCCGCCATCACACCGATGATGTTAAGACTGAATCCAGTCCAAACTTCGGTTATGAGCGTTAGCCCTGTCAGCGCAATCGCTAGGCCCAACCAAGTGAGTCGTGGCACATGATGATTCCAAGCAAACTTCACCCAGATAGCAACCATCAACGGTGCGGTTAGTTCAAGAATTAGTGCCACCCCGACTGGCAACAAGTGAATCGCCACGAAGTAGAGCCACTGGGTCATCGTGACGCCGAGAATTCCGTACATCGCCATTAGTAAAAGTTCTGACTTCGATCGAATCCGGAACGCCGAGCGATTCAGCAACAACAGCACCAGTGCAATCACGACAAAAGCAGCGCTCACCCGAAGTTGAGAAAGTCGCATCGAGGAAATACCCGTGTCTAGTAAGCCTTTTGAGATAGTGCCGTTAACAGCCCACATTGATGCTGCGGACACATACAGCATGTATCCGATGTAAGCCTTTTTCACGCTCGCACCGACTCATAAACTTCAATTGTGCTTCGAGCGATTGCGGACCAATCGAAATGTTCGGCTGCACGTATCCGACCGTTTTGGCCCATTTGGTTTGAGCGCTCGGGATCACTGAGTGCTTTCTCTAATGCAGTAGCAATTTGTTCTTCAAACCCTGCTACATCTTCCGGCGTGTAAGAAACCAGGTAGCCAGTTTCGCCATCAACAACGACTTCTGGAATTCCACCAACCGCACTTGCAACCACCGCTGTGCCACATGCCATTGCTTCTAGGTTGACAATGCCCAATGGCTCATAGATTGATGGGCAAGCAAAAACACCTGCATGCGTCAACAACGTAATCAACTCAGGTTTTGGAACTTGTTGTTCAATCCAAACAACATCATGTGGCCGAAGTGCCCGCAACTCAGCGACAGCCGCTGAAACTTCATCACCAATAATTTTTTCATCAGGAGACGATGCCGCAAGGACAAGCTGCACTCCCTCCGGAAGTTTCTTGGCTGCGCGCAGTAAATGAATCAAACCTTTTTGGCGCGTAATTCGACCGACAAAGAGCACGAAAGGCCGAGTCGCATCAATCCCGTACTTTTCTAAAACAGTTTCATCCTGCGTAGGTTGAAAAATCGAAACATCAATCCCGTTGTAGACAACTTTTACTTTTGCTGGATCTACAAACGGATAGCAATCTAAAACGTCAGCACGCATTCCAGCCGAAACTGCGATGATCGCGTCGGCCGCACGATAAGCCTCTGCTTCAATCCACGATGAAACGCGATATCCGCCACCTAGTTGGTCGGCTTTCCATGGGCGGCGCGGTTCCAAAGAGTGCGCGGTGACAATGTGCGGCGCCCCTATAACTTGAGCTGCAAGGTGACCCGCCAAATTTGCGTACCAAGTGTGCGAGTGCACTACATCAGCTGTCGCATGGGAAATTGCGTTGGCAATCTCAACGCTGGTGCGGGTAACTGCTAAAGCGGGGTTGATGCCATTTGACGTATCAAGTGCGAAAGCTTTCGCATCAACGCGATCAGCGCCCATGCAATAAACGTCGGTTTCGATAAATTGATTGAGTGCCCGCACCAATTCTGTGACGTGCACACCGGCACCGCCGTAAATTTCTGGTGGCCATTCCCTAGTAACAATCGCACTACGCATGGGGTGAACCCTAGAACTAAGGGCTAATTCAATCTAGTGTTGGGCTATGGCACATGAACCTAGAATCTTGAGCATCGTTTTGGCTGGCGGCGAAGGTAAGCGGTTGATGCCGCTGACGGCTGATCGAGCCAAACCAGCAGTGCCTTTCGGTGGTTCTTATCGGTTGATTGACTTTGTACTTTCTAATCTCGCAAACGCAGGCTACCGCCGAATTTGTGTACTAACGCAATACAAATCGCACTCACTCGACCGCCACGTCACAACAGCATGGCGGTTGTCATCAGTCTTTGGTGACTACATCGCTCCCGTCCCTGCCCAACAACGGCTTGGTCCTCGCTGGTTCACGGGTTCGGCTGATGCCATCTTGCAGTCATTGAATTTAATTTACGACGAAAACCCAGACTACGTTTTAGTTTTTGGTGCTGACCACGTTTATCGGATGGATCCGCGGCAGATGGTCGAACAACACATTGCGTCAGGCAAAGCTGTCACCATCGCCGGTATTCGCCAACCTCGCGCTGAAGCACATCAGTTTGGTGTAATTGAAACTGCTGCGGATGGTCGCAGCATTACACAGTTCTTGGAAAAACCCAGTGACCCGCCTTCGATTCCCGGCTCCCCCGAAGAATCATTCGTCTCCATGGGCAACTACGTCTTCACTACGAAAGCCCTGATTGATGCACTAAAAGCTGATGCCGAAGATGAAAACTCGATTCACGACATGGGCGGCAACATCATCCCGATGCTGACTGCCCAGGGTGAAGCGGAGGTCTATGACTTTGCTGACAACGATGTGCCCGGCGCCACTGAGCGAGATCGCGGATATTGGCGAGATGTGGGCACTTTAGATAGTTACCACGAGGCGCACATGGACTTGGTTTCGATTCACCCTATCTTCAATCTCTACAACTACCGTTGGCCTATCTTGAGTTATGCCCCGCCACTACCACCAGCAAAGTTCATTGAAGGTGGAACTGCTCACGATTCCATTATTGGCACCGGTTCGATTTTGGCCGGAGCTCATGTTCGCACATCCGTTGTCTCGACCGATGTGCACGTCATGGAGGGTGCCTACGTTGAGGGATCAGTCCTCATGCCCGGTGTTCGCATCGAACCCGGTGCGGTTGTGCGCAACGCAATTTTGGATAAAAACGTTGTCGTCCCAGCGGGCGCAAAAGTTGGCGTCGACATCGAAGCCGATCGCAAACTGTTTACCGTATCTGAACGTGGCGTCGTAGCGATTGGTAAAGGGATTCGGCTTACTCGGTAACGAGATCGAATAAAAAATGGCGAGCGGGGCTCGCCATTTTTTATTGCTCGTGTTCGCCGCTATGTTCAAACCAAATTGAACCTTTGCGGAGTTTGCCATTCACCTTGATAGGTCGATGAATCACTATAAATTGACCGGGCTTGAGTTTTGGTAGCGGCTCATCAATCTCGAGTGCTTTCGACACCGCCCGCACCATGGTCGGGAGTACGGGCCGATGACAAACAACCACAGCAGCTGCTGGATCCATCGCAAGCTTGGCACTTGCAGTCTTGGTTGCGCTCGGATTTTCGGCGTATGCAAATTCTGAAACTTCTGGAATCAAAACTACGTTGTCGCTGCTAACAAAAGCGGGTGCAATTGTCGAGATGCATCTATCAGCTGGTGAGGAAAAACTTGAAGTAATGCCGAAGGCTCGCAAAGCTGCCGCAATTGCTGGCGTTTGGGCAGCACCAACTTCAGTCAACGGCCGCAGAAAATCATGCGGCGGATTGCCTTCATGCCGCTCAGCAAAACTTGCTCGCTTTTCGGCTTCGGCGTGCCGCAATAAAACCAGCGGCCGGGTGTTTGGAGATATTTTTAGCGCCCGCTCAAGCACCTGGACATCATGTGGATACGTCAACAGTTTTCGCGCTTTGGCGGGTTTCAACCAAAGGATTTCATCCACTTCGTCATTCGGTTCCCAAGTTTCCGAGTAATTCTGATTTTTAGATTGAATGGCTTCGTCCGTGGGTTCAGCTAGCCAATAACGCACCAGCTTTGGAACGCCAAGTGACTTGTAACGAATTGTTCCAATCGGTGCCCGCAGTACAACATCGACTGTGGTCTCTTCAAAAGTTTCGCGAGCAGCGCAAGTGGGCATTAATTCATCGGCTTCAAGTTTGCCTTTGGGAAACGAAAAGTCATTGCGCATTTTGCGATGCACAACCAAGACTTCTAAGTCTCTGCCTTTGCCGCGAACAGTTATCGTCCCAGCCGCCAAAATCGGTTTAGCCGGAATCGGCTTAGCAACCTTTTTGCTTGAAGCTGTTCTCTTCATGGAGCTACTGCACTGCGTTTATGCCACTCAATCAATGTTGCTTGGTAATCTGCTAGCGGCACGCCATCCGAGTTGCGATAAATCCGATGCCATTCGCCTTCTGAATCCAATTCCCAGCGAGCCACTTCGCCACCGAGAGCCAAGTCCAATCGATCACTCACATACTTGCGATGGGTTGCGGTTGGGAGGTTCGTGAGAGTCTCTACCCGACGATCAAGATTTCGATGCATGATGTCAGCCGAACCAATCATCACAATCGGATCGCCACCATTTAGAAATTCATAAACGCGGCTGTGCTCCAGGAAACGACCGAGAATTGAAACGGCTCGAATATTTTCTGAGAGGCCAGGCACCCCAGGCCGCAGCGCACAAATTCCACGAATCAAAACATCAACTTTGACGCCTGCCTGTGAGGCTCGGTAAAGCGCATCAATGATGGCTTCATCCACCAACGAGTTAGCTTTGATTCGAACTCGTGCCGGAAGTCCAGACTTGTGGTTTTGAATCTCTTGCTCGATGCGCTCAATAATGCCGATGCGAACTCCCGCAGGTGCCACTAGCAAACGCTGGTATTCAGCCCCAACCGCATATCCCGACAGCACGTTGAAAAGAGTGGCAATATCGTTGGTGATTGCAGGATCGGTTGTGAGCAGACCAAAGTCTTCGTAGATACGAGCGGTCTTGGGGTGATAGTTACCGGTACCGAAATGAACGTAACGGCGAAGATGGTCGCCTTCATCTCGCACCACCATCGATAGTTTGCAATGTGTTTTTAGACCAACCACACCGTAAACCACGTGCACGCCAGCTTCTTCGAGTTTACGTGCCCACTCGATGTTGTTTTCCTCATCAAACCGAGCTTTAATCTCAACGAGTGCAAGCACCTGCTTGCCTTCTTCGGCGGCGGCGATAAGCGCCTTAACAATTGGTGAGTCACCAGATGTGCGGTACAGCGTTTGTTTAATTGCAAGCACTTGCGGATCTCGCGCCGCTTGCTCGAGGAACAACTGCACCGATGTTGAGAACGAGTCGTATGGGTGGTGCAATAAAACGTCACCGTTGCGCATGGCTTCAAGAACATCAGGTGCAGATGCCGACTCAACCGACGTCAACTCCGAGGTTGTGTGCGGCACATGAGGTGGGAACTTCAAATCATCACGCGGCACATTCACAATGTCGCTCAAACCGCGGTGATCTAGCGGCCATGGCAACGAAAAAACTTCCCGCTTATCAACATCGAGCTCTTCGAGTAAAACCTCAAGCACGTTTGGATCCATAGTGTTCTCAATCTCGAGTCGCACTGGTGGACCAAATCGACGACGGGTGAGTTCACGTTCTAAAGCCGCCAACAAATTCTCGGCGTCGTCTTCTTCGACCTCGAGCTCTTCGTTGCGGGTGACGCGGAAAGTGTGATGTTGCAGAATCTCCATCCCAGGAAAAAGCATGTATAGATGTGCTGCAATCACATCTTCTAGTGGCACAAACTCATCAGTGTGCTCATTGGTTTTAACAAATCGCTGAAGTGTTGGTGGCACTTTGACACGTGCAAATAACTCCGCTTTAGTGATTGGGTTGCGTACCGAGATGGCCAGGTTCAAACTCAAACCTGAGATGTACGGAAACGGGTGCGATGGATCGACAGCCAGCGGGGTTAGAACTGGAAACACTTTCAAGGTGAACCAGTTTGTGAGGTGTTGTTTGTTTTCCTCGGTGACATCGTGCCAACGCACCAAAGTGATACCTTCATTGCGCAATTCGGGAAGCACGACATCGTGCAAGATTTCGCCCTGCCAAAGGGTCAGTTCACGACTCCGTCGCAATACACTTTCATGAATTTCGCGAGGCAGTTTTCCGGTAACTGCCCGAGTTGCAATCCCGGCCGCGATACGGCGCTTTAGACCAGCCACCCGAACCATAAAGAATTCGTCAAGATTGTTTGTGAAAATCGACAGATACCGAGCTCGTTCGAGCGGCGGAATGTCTGGGCTGATTGCCATCTCCAAAACTCGTTGATTGAATGCCAACCACGAGAGTTCCCGATCTAAGAATCGATCTTTCGGCAATTCAGTGATTTCGTGCTGATCCATGGCGGAACTTTGGCATACAAAAGTGAACACGAGTAGAACGATTTTTAGCCGCAAAGCAAAAGCGCCAGAGGAATCCTCTGGCGCATCTGCGACCCCGACGGGACTTGAACCCGCGACCTCCGCCGTGACAGGGCGGCGCGCTAACCAACTGCGCTACGGGGCCTGGTGCGTAAGACCGACCTGGCCTTTGCGTACCCCCAACGGGATTCGAACCCGTGCTACCGCCGTGAAAGGGCGGCGTCCTAGGCCGCTAGACGATGGGGGCAAGAGACCGAAGTCTCCGCAACCTTTTTCACCTTTCGGTGTCCAAGGCAGGCGAAGCGTACGCGGTAAGTCTTATTTGACCAAACTCGGGGGTGC
>JBEAZM010000132.1:0-2978 GCA_041170125.1 Actinomycetota bacterium | reverse complement strand
GAATCAGATCATCGAATCACACATTCCAGCATGCAACTCGCAATCTCGTTGTTGCAAGGCATGGCCGGCGGTACTTTGAAGAAACCCGCTTATCTGAGTTCGCTTGGCATTTTGGGGTTTGCTGGACTTGGCGGCTTATCGGGAATTTTCATTCACCCGCTCACCTCAAACTACTTGCTAACAGGACTCATTGGTTCATCATTCATTGCTGTCACGCTATTGATAAGTAGGTCGATCTTGCCGATGAATAAACGGCGCATGCTCGGAATTGGTGCAGCTGCTGCAGGATTGGCGCTAGGCGCAATCACAATCAACAACACTGAACCAGTAGCTCCAACCTCAGTTGGAGACTGCAATCCAAACTACAGCGGATGCGTTCCCAACCAATACGACGTGGATTGTGGCGAACTGCAATCTCCCGTCCGCGTTATCGGCACTGATGTCTATCGTCTTGATGGAGACAAAGACGGCATTGCTTGCGAGCTAGCGAAACCCAAGAACTAAATCCCTGATGTGTAGGCTTCGGCTCGATTTTGGAGGATGAATGCCAATCGTTGGGAAGCTAAAGCGAGCAGCTGCTAACCCTGCCCCGTATCTGTACAAAGTGGTACGCAAATTGTTCGGTCGCAGTTATCTGCCGATCGGTTTCCGAATCTGGCTCGGCAACAACCTCAGCTCCAAGCGTGGCACTTCGAAATTTCGTTCCGCCTACGTGGTGACTTACGGTCGTAGTGGATCAACTCTCATCACAGGCTATCTAAGTCGCTTGCCTGGTTTCGATATTCGCGGCGAGAATTTCTTGTTCCCGATGCATGGCTACTACGCCGAAAAAGCCGTTTTGGAATCTCGTAAAAAACCATATGGTGGCCGCGACTCCCAAGCCCACCCTTGGTACGGCACTCAGCTTTTTAATGCAAAGCGTTTCCGCGAAGATTTCACTCGCGCCATGTTGAATCAGTTGTATCCCAATACGCCTATCCCCCGCACGATTGGTTTCAAAGAAATTCGATACTGGCGGTTCGTGAAAAAAGAGGATTTTGCACCGCTACTAGATTGGTTGCGCAGTTTGCGCGAACCTGGTGCGGTTGTCTTCATGTTTCGCGATCTTGACAAAGTTATGTCGAGTGCTTGGTGGGCAAACTTGGAGCCTGAGCAGGCTGAAAAGTCGCGAATTCGCTTAGAAAAATTTGAAGCTCAATGCCGTGAGTACAACGCGGCGAATCCAGATAACTCCATCATTGTTACCTACGAAGAATTCACTACCACCGCTGAAATGCCGAAAAGAATTTGTGACTTTTTTGGAGTGCCCTTCGATGAGTCAGTTTGGCAAGACACTTTGAATTCGAAGTACTCCTGGAAAACTGAACGTGGAGAAAAGATCGAAGAAGAGGGTTAGCCTCAGAATTAGTAATGGGCGGGCGCAATCTGCACCCGCCCATTACTTTTTTGATTGACTAGCTAATAGCAATCTCAAGCACTGCATTGACAGCGGTTGCGATTTCACCAGCGCCGCTCACGACCAAGTCTGGGTTGGTCGGAATTTCATAATCCTGACCCAAGCCCGTCATGTTTGGAATTTCACCACGTTCGGCACGTGCATAAAGTCCCTTTACATCGCGCTCTTTGCAGATGTCCATCGGAGTATCAACGTAGATTTCAGCAAAGTCGCCTTCGTCGAAACCGGCACGTACTGCCTCGCGGTCATCCGCAAATGGCGAAACAAGTGAGACCAAGACAACCAATCCGGCATCCATCATGAGTTTCGCAACCTCACCAACCCGGCGCACATTCTCCGCCCGATCTTCTGGGGTGAAGCCAAGGTCTTTATTGAGACCAAGTCGAACGTTGTCACCGTCGAGAACGTAAGTGTGGATGCCACGCGCATAGAGTTGGCGCTGGGCTTCAGATGCGATTGTGGATTTACCAGAACCGGAGAGACCAGTAAACCAAAGCACCCGGCCTTTGTGTCCCATTAGCTGTTCGCGCGTGCTGCGATCAATGTCAAAGACTTGTTCATGCACGTTGATACCGCGTCGCATTTCATGCAACATCATGCCAGCGGCAGCGGTGTCATTAGTGATGCGGTCAACCAACAAGAAGCCACCAGTTTCACGAACATCGGTGTACTTATCGAGGAAGATTGGTTGGTCGGTTGCGATTTCGACGTGACCAATTTCGTTAATGCTTAGATCACGAGTCGAGTGGCGGTGACCTGTTTCGACTTCAATCTTGTCACGAATGTTGGTCACTGTCGCCGGCACGACCTGAGAGTTTGAAATCAACCAATAAGAGCGACCACGAGCTAGTGGCTTTTCGTGCATCCAAACTAGTTCAACCGCAAATCGGTCATTGCCGTGCTTGTCGCTACTGGCTTCGATGATGACGTCACCACGGGTGATATCAATCTCGTGCTCGGTGGTGAAGCCAACTGCTTGACCTGCAATCGCGCGTTCAACAGGAACACCTGCAACAGTTACTTCTGCAACTTTTGCTTTTACGCCAGAGCGGCCAACCATGATTTCATCGCCTGCAGCCAAAGTGCCTGCAGTGAGCTGACCTGCGTAGCCACGGTAGTTGTCGGCGCGCAAAATCATCTGCACTGGAAGACGCAGTGCGCCATCGATTGTGGTTGAGACTTTTTCAACCATGCGAAGTGCTTCGAGCAAGGTTGGTCCGCTGTACCAAGACATCGCGTCAGTGCTAACTGTTACGTAATCGCCAGTCAAAGCACTGCATGGAATCGTGATAACACGAGTGATGCCAAGCTGCGCTGCCGTGTCATTGACGCGCTTCGATAATTCCTCATAAATCGACTGATCCCAATCGACCGCATCCATTTTGTTAATCGCAATGATGACTGTTTGAACTCGCATCATGGCTGCAATAGAAAGGTGGCGGAATGTCTGCGTACGGACACCACGCGCTGCATCAACCAGCAGGATTGCGACGTCTGCAGTCGATGCAGCCACTGCCATGTT
>JBEAZM010000131.1:0-2562 GCA_041170125.1 Actinomycetota bacterium | reverse complement strand
GATTGTAATTTTGTGTACGGGATCGCCATTTGGAATCGCCGCTGCCACCAACGCGTGACCACCTTCGTGATACGCAGTGATCAATCGCTCTTGGTGATTCATTACTCGGGTGCGCTTCTGTGGTCCAGCAATCACTCGATCGATAGCTTCGTCAAGCGCCTTCGCATCAATCAACATTGCGTCGTTGCGAGCAGTAAGAAGCGCGGCTTCGTTCAAAACGTTGGCAAGATCGGCACCCGTGAAACCTGGTGTCCGCCGCGCCACAGCAGTTAAGTCCACATCAGCTGCGATTGGTTTGCCTTTGGCATGGACTTCAAGAATTTTCGCTCGGCCTTTGAGGTCGGGTGCGGTCACTGAGACCTGGCGGTCGAAACGACCCGGACGCAACAAGGCTGGATCCAAAATGTCTGGACGGTTCGTAGCCGCAATCAAAATAACACTGGCATTAGATTCGAAACCATCCATCTCAACCAATAACTGATTGAGAGTTTGTTCGCGTTCGTCGTGACCGCCACCTAATCCAGCGCCACGCTGACGACCTACCGCATCAATTTCATCGACGAAAATGATTGCAGGCGCGTTTTGTTTTGCTTGTTCAAACAAGTCGCGGACACGTGAAGCGCCCACACCTACGAACATTTCCACAAAGTCGGAGCCCGAGATTGAGAAGAATGGAACACCAGCTTCACCTGCAACAGCACGGGCAAGCAGAGTTTTACCTGTTCCCGGAGGGCCATACAGAAGAACGCCACGTGGGATCTTGGCGCCAACCGCCTGGAAGCGAGCTGGGTTAGCGAGAAAGTCTTTTATTTCGTGGAGTTCTTCAACAGCCTCATCGACACCAGCGACATCAGCGAAAGTGGTTTTGGGGACATCTTTCGACATTTGCTTCGCACGCGACTTGCCGAAGGACATGGCTCGCGAGCCACCGTTCATCTGACTTAAGAAGAAGAACATGACGAAAATCAAAAGCAGTAGCGGCAAGAAGCTAAACAAGAACGTCAACAACAGGTTGTCGCGCGACACCTCAACGTCGTAACCCTCAGCCAGGCGACCACCAGCTTTGGCGGCGCTCAACGAACTGACGATTTCAGTCGCTTGGTTAGTTACAAAATCTGCTTCTACGGTGGTGCCATCGGTGAGGTTGAGCACGAGAACCTGTTCGCGGTCTTTTACAACCGCTGACTTAACGGTCCCAGCTTCGACTGCAGCAAGAGCTTCCCAAGTGTCGACCTTTTTAGGTGCATTAGCCGATGCCACCAACTGGGAGGCAATAAAAAACAAAGCTAAAGCAGCCAAAATCCAGACAAAAGGACCACGTAGAAATTTCTTTGATTTCATAGGGCTTGAGGCTACCCGACCCTACTGTCAGTTACATCCTGAGTACTAGGAAAAACTCGGGCTAGGAGTAGACCGAAGGCGAAAGCACACCGATTTCCCGCAGATTGCGGTAGTGCTCGGCGTAATCGAGGCCATAACCCACCACGAACTCGCTCGGAATATCAAACCCAATGTACTTAGTTTTAACTTCAACTTTCACAGCGTCTGGTTTACGTAGCAGCGTCAGTACCTCAACCGTGGCTGCGCCACGTGACTCCAGATTGGAGATGAGCCAAGAAAGGGTCAAGCCCGAATCCAAAATGTCCTCAATAACAAGCACGTTGCGATCTTGAATGTCTCGATCCAAGTCTTTAAGGATTCGAACAACCCCAGATGAGGTGGTGCCTGAGCCGTAGGAGGAGACCGCCATCCACTCGATTTCGACATGTCGATCAAGTGCTCGTGAAAAGTCTGACATCAAAATGGTTGCGCCTTTAAGAACTCCGACTAAAAGCAAATCTTTATCTTTGTAGTCAGCCTCAACCTGTGCTGCCAATTCTTCAATTCGCTGCAAAATCTCAGCCTCGGTGAAAAGTACCTTTGTTAGGTCGGCTGCGATATTTTTTGCGTCCACTTGATCTCCTCGTTAGGTCTCAGGCGCGAAGTCTGCCTGATTCGCGGCTCACTTCTAAACCCCCTGCCACTTTTATCGGACCACTAATTCGTGGATCCGACATCAAGCGGTGCACTGCCATTACGTGTTCCAAAGTCAAGGAGGCGGATTTGGCCCCTCGAGCCACCAGCCACGTGCGCAGAATTCGTGTCTGAATTGCTAATGGCAATTCCGCCATGCGGCTGGTCACGATCTCCTCCGAGTCGATGCAGTCGGTCCAAGCTCGGGCCGCAATCGCATCCAGGGCGTCGGCATCCATTTGGGAAAGCCAGGCCGTCCGACTCAAAGCTAAATCGACACCGTCACCAATCACTTCACGTAAGAGCGGCATCAGCCTTTGGCGGATTTTCACTCGCAAAAACCGCTCATCCGAATTGTGCGCATCTTCATGCGCCTCTATTTGGTAATCCTGCAAACTCAATGCGAGGTGTTCGCGCGGTACACCCAACAACGGCCGCCACAGGGGTACGCCATTTTCAATGTCAGTAACCGGCCGCATGCCAGCCAGGCTACGCACCCCACTTCCACGAGCGAGTCGCAGCAAAACTGTTTCAGCTTGATCGTTGAGG
>JBEAZM010000130.1:0-3599 GCA_041170125.1 Actinomycetota bacterium | reverse complement strand
CAGGCTCGCGAAGTGGCACCCCACCAATGATGAACATTTCAAGTGCTTGGGTGCGGGAATCCTGAACTCGGTCAGCTGAAATCCGCAAGGTGTTGCCGCCAATCATGACTGCAGTTTGACCAGTGCGGATTGGTCGATCTTCAACGCCCACAAAACCATTGCCTGCAAGTGTGTACGCAATCGCGTTGAAGTCACCGCGCCATGGAATGTCGACCGAGGCACCAGGTGCCAAAGTGAGATGTGCGATGGAGATTGGGGTATGAGAAATTCCTGGACCTTTGTGACCAGCAATCTCGCCTGCTAGTACTCGTAGCAAAGCACCGCCATCAGCACTGGTAATCATTGCGGAGTCTTCGCCCTGCAAGTCTTGGTAGGCCGGGTCAATCCGCTTCTTAGCTTTCGGCAAGTTAATCCAAAGTTGGATACCGTGGAAGAAACCACCGCTCATTACAAGGTGCTCTGGCGGAGTTTCGATGTGCAAAATGCCGTCACCAGCAGTCATGTACTGCGTGCCACCTTCGAGGATGGAACCACCACCACCGTTCGAGTCTTGGTGCAAGAACTGGCCATCAATTAAATATGTAAAAGTCTCAAAACCACGATGTGGATGCCAAGGCGTACCTTTGGGTTCCATCTGGGCGTATTCAACTTCACCCATCTGATCCATGTGGATGAATGGATCCAGGTCACGAACATCAACACCAGCGAAAGCTCGTCGAACGGGGAAGCCTTCACCCTCATAAGCCTGCGGCGCGGTCACGAGGGTTTTGACTCGACGCACGGTTGGGTTTTCAACTTGCTGAATACGTGGCAGGGTCAGAGTGTCTGCACTTGTCGCTGGCATGTTGCCTCCTTAGTCGAAACTTGCTTTAGTTTAATGTTCAACTAAATTCCCTGCAATTTATTCCAGAAGAAAATTCATGTGATTGCATATTTTGATTCAAAATCCGCAGCAATTCTTGACTTTAAAATTAAAAGCGTGTGAGACTTTACACATTCGAAAAGAAAGTTCGAAAAGGAAGTGATTCATCATGGCTGACCTTGACCGCAATCATCTGGCTGATCTTTTAGAACGCGAGCGGGCGCTCTACACCGAGCTGCACCCGAAGTCGCTCGCCGCCTACAAATCGGCGCACAACCTCTTCGGCCGAGTCCCGATGACGTGGATGAATAAATGGTCAGGTGGCTTCCCTTTATATCTCGCGACTGCCCACGGTAACCGCATTACCGACATCGATGGCAATGAGCTCATCGATTTCGCTTTAGGAGACACCGGCGCAATGGCCGGCCATTCGCCAGCCGAAACCGTCGGCGCAGTACATCAACGGATGGGTGCTGATGGTGGCATCACCACAATGTTGCCGACCGAAGATGCGCAATGGGTCGGGGCAGAACTAACTCGTCGATTTGGCTTGCCGCTTTGGTCATTCACACTGACAGCAACCGACGCCAATCGCTGGGCAATTCGACTCGCACGACTAGCCACAGGCCGTCCAAAGATTTTGGTTTTTGCATACGCATATCACGGCAGTGTTGACGAAACATTTGCTGTGCCAGATGAAAACGGCAAAGCCGTCTCGCGGCCAGGAAATGTGGCGCCACCGGTTCCGCTTGATGTAACCACTCGCGTGGTGGAGTTCAATGACATTGAAGCTGTGCGGCGCGAACTCGCCCATGGTGATGTCGCAGCTGTGCTCACTGAACCTGCAATGACGAACATTGGCATTGTTTTGCCAGAGCCGGGCTTCATGGATGAACTTCGTAAAGCCTGCGATGAAACTGGCACACTTTTAATGATTGATGAAACCCACACCATCAGCACATCACCTGGTGGCGCCACAAAAGCTTGGGGATTGCGTCCCGACATTTTCATCATCGGCAAATCCCTCGGAGGTGGCATTCCTAGCGGTGCGTATGGAATCACCGAAGAACTAGCGCGCACGATTGTGGGTCACGAAGAAGCAGACATTATTGACGTTGGTGGTGTCGGTGGCACGCTCGCAGGCAACGCACTTTCGATAACTGCAATGCGCTCTACGTTAGAACACGTACTCACAGATGAGACCTGGCCACGCATGGAACAACTCGCCTCAAAATTCCGCGAAGGTGTGGAGGCCGCTTTTGCAAAACATGGTTTGCCATGGTCTTGCACCCAACTTGGAACTCGCGCTGAATATCGGTTCTTGTCGCCAGCTCCAAAAAATGGCAGCACTTCGGCAGCCGCAGGTGATGCTGACTTGGAAGAGTACTTCCATCTATACACAGCAAACCGTGGCGTACTAATCACGCCATTTCACAACATGGCTCTAATGTGTCGGGATACGCTCGAAAGCGATGTTGATCGTCACACGGAAGTATTCGAACAAGCTTGTGCAGAACTGGTAGGTGCCTAATGAAAACGCAACCAATCCTCGACAACATCGACAAACAAATCTTGCGGGCACTGCAGAAAGATGGTCGTGCCTCGTATGCAGACATGAGTGAGATGGTGGGACTAACCCCGCCAGCAGTTCGAGCTCGCGTTCAGCGACTTCGGGACTTTGGGGTATTACAGATTGCAGCTATTACCGACCCACTTTCGCTGGGCTATCGCGAGTCGGCCATTGTTTGCTTAAAGGTGGATGGCGATCCACGTGTGGTTGCAGACACTCTCGGTGAGATCCCTAATGTCGTTTATATGGTCATGACTGTTGGCGGGTACGACATCATTCTCGAGGTTGTGACTGCGACTCGGGAAGAGTTTGCTCGAGTATTGAATGAACAAATTCGACCGATAGCGGGAATTCGAGCCATGGATGCTTTTCCATACACGAGCATTCACACTCACCGCTTCAATTGGGGAGTACCCGAATAATGATGAAAAGAGTTGCGGCACTTTTTGTTGCCACTGGATTGCTCGCAGCCTGCAGTTTCAATGTGAAACTGCCGCCGCTAACGAGCCAGTCTCCCACCGAAACTGCCGCAACCGACCTTCTGGAATTCGCAATCACTCAGCGCAATTCAGTCGCTGAAGCAAACGAAGTGATCTCTGAAATCACATATCCAAAATTTGCACTCGCAGCAGGTGATGCCGAGGTTGGAAACTTAATTGTTGATGTTCTGAATGAATCGGTCACACTCGCGGTTCTGGATTTCCAAGTTTTCGCCGAGGACTCATACAACGGAATGGAACCCGACTTCAAATCATCGCTTCGCATAACCGCGCGGCAAACCGAAGTGAATGAAAAACTCGCGATGTTTGAACTCCTAAGTTGTGATTATTTGGCAGGAGCAGCCCACGGTAATTGTGTGAGTGAATCCTTCATTTTCGACACGGGTAATGGCACTCGGATCACTTTGATTGATGCAATTGATCCGGACTTGGAAGCTGAGTTCTTTGACTATGTCACTTCCGAAATATTTGCTGAGCTGGATTCCGATGAGCTCTTCCCGCGGGCCGAAGTTCGCGAATACATGTCAATCGATGCGTTCATAAATTTTTGGCTCTACACCGATTCGGTGACCATAAAGTTTTCACCGTATGCGATAGCACCGTATGCGAGTGGTGAACAAGAGATTTATTTGGAACTTGAGGAAATCGTGAGTTTTCTCGATGCCAC
>JBEAZM010000129.1:0-7962 GCA_041170125.1 Actinomycetota bacterium | reverse complement strand
TGTCATGGTGACAGGCTTAAACCTGAAATTCTTGCAGTCACAGTGTCTGGTAAGAATATTGCGGAAGTTTCCTCAATGCCGATTGGCGAATGTGCAAAGTTTCTAAAGTCACTGAAACTGAAGGCTCGAGATAAGACAGTTGCTGAGCGGGTCTTGAAAGAGGTCAACGAACGACTAGCGTTTTTGGTCGATGTTGGTTTGGATTATTTGAGTCTTGATCGAAACGCTGGAACTCTCGCTGGTGGCGAGGCGCAACGAATTCGCCTTGCGACTCAAATCGGATCTGGTCTCACAGGTGTGCTCTATGTTCTGGATGAGCCCAGTATTGGTTTGCACCAACGAGACAACCAGCGGCTTATCCAAACGCTCGTGAAGCTGCGGGATTTAGGTAACACCTTGATTGTGGTCGAGCACGATGAAGACACGATTCGAACTGCGGATTGGATTGTCGATATTGGTCCTAAAGCTGGTGAACATGGCGGCGAGGTAGTCGTCAGCGGCCCATACATCGAACTAGTATCGAACGAGCGCTCCATAACTGGTGCCTATATGAGTGGGCGATTGAAAATTGAGGTGCCAACCGAACGTCGGCCGATTGATAAATCTAGAACTGTAAAAGTTGTTGGGGCGGCCGAGAACAATCTCAAGAAAGTTGATGCTGAATTTCCGCTTGGAGTATTTACTGCCGTCACAGGTGTAAGTGGCTCGGGTAAATCGACACTAGTCAATGAGATTTTGTATACAGCGCTTGCCCGCAAACTAAATCGGGCGCGCGACCTACCAGGCAAGCACAAACGCATCGAGGGGATTGATCATTTAGACAAAGTTGTACATGTCGATCAAAGTCCAATTGGTCGAACCCCACGTTCGAATCCGGCAACTTATACCGGAATGTTTGACCATATCCGGAAGTTATTTAGCGAAACCCAGGAAGCAAAAATTCGCGGGTACCAACCTGGTCGATTTTCGTTTAACGTTAAGGGCGGTCGCTGCGAGGGCTGTTCGGGTGACGGCACCATTCGGATTGAGATGAACTTTCTGCCAGATGTTTACGTACCTTGCGAGGTATGTAACGGTCAACGCTACAACCGAGAAACACTTGAGGTTCATTACAAAGGCAAGACCATCTCGGATGTTCTCAACATGCCTATTGAAGACGCGCTTGAATTTTTTGCACCAATTCCAGTCATTGCGCGACACCTTCAAACTTTGGTAGATGTGGGGTTGGGCTATGTCCGCTTAGGCCAGAGCGCACCGACACTTTCTGGTGGCGAAGCTCAGCGCGTGAAACTTGCAACTGAGCTGCAGCGTCGAGCGACTGGTCGAACAATCTACGTATTGGATGAACCAACCACCGGTTTGCATTTTGCTGACATTCACAAATTGTTAGGTGTGCTGCAATCACTAGTTGATAAAGGAAATACCGTCATTGTGATTGAACACAATCTTGATGTCATTAAATCCGCGGACTGGCTGATCGATATGGGGCCAGAAGGTGGCAGCGGTGGCGGCACGGTTGTGGCGGTCGGGACTCCCGAAGATGTTGCTGCTCACAAGAGCAGTCACACAGGCAAATTCTTAAAGCCCCTGTTGGACTAGTCGTGTTTGCTTGGCGTCCACCCACGAGCGAAATTCCAACCGATGCTGGGGTTTATCGCTATCGGGATAGCGACGGTCGAGTAATTTACGTTGGCAAAGCTAAGAATCTGCGCAATCGCATCACAAGTTACTTTGCAGATCCAGCAGGCTTGCATCCGCGAACCCTAAAAATGCTCCAAACCGCAGTTGCGGTCGATTGGGTCGTGGTCGGTTCCGAGGTAGAGGCACTACAGCTCGAGCATGCCTGGATTAATGAGTATGACCCTAGGTTTAACGTTCGGTTCAAAGATGACAAGTCCTACCCATGGCTAGCTATTTCTTTAAATGAAAAATTCCCTCGGATATTTCTGTATCGAGGTGAACGAAAACCGGGTCTGAGATATTTCGGTCCTTATGTCCAAGCCTGGCAAGTTCGAGAAACGATTGATCGTTTGATGCGGGTGTACCCAGTCCGCACTTGTTCAACTGGGGTTTTTAATTCGGCTGCCCGGTCGGGGAATGCCTGTTTATTGGGCTACATCGGCCGATGTTCAGCACCATGCGTTGGTCGGGTCAGCGAGTCCGAACATCGTCAAACTATGTTGGACTTGATTGGCCTAATCAATGGCAAGACAAAGCCAGCCGTCGATAGATTGACTGCAGAGATGAAGACAGCCGCTGCTGACCTTGAGTTTGAGAAAGCTGCAGCTGCAAGAGATGCGCTTGAGAGCATTGATTGGATTATTCAGCGAAGCGCGGTCGTGCTGGATGCTGGCGTGAATGTTGATGCCCTAGCCATTCATCATGATGAGTTGGCGGCAGCCGTTCAGATTTTCTATGTTCGGGACGGGAAAGTTGTCGGCCAACGTTCGCTCCTGACTGACATGCCTTTAGATGTACCAGCTGGCGATGTGCTTGTGCAAGCAGCGCTTTCAATCTATTCGGATGATGACACCAATCGACCACCAAAACAAATTTTGCTTAATCACCTGCCTGAAGACTTGAGCGCTGCGGTCGGTGCTCTCGAAAAACTTCGGCAAGGGGCTGTTGAATTAATCGAACCACAACGCGGACCCAAGGTTGAGCTCATTCAAATGGCCCAAACCAATGCCGAACAAGCATTAACGCTTTATCGATCTCGGCGGGGCTCAGATTTAGCCTCTCGTGGCAAAGCCTTAGAAGAAATTGCTGATTATTTGGAATTGCCGTCTCAACCACTTCGAATTGAGTGCATTGACATTTCACATCATGGCGGTGAGGCAGTGGTTGCATCTTTAGTTGTTTTCGAAGACGGACTTCCCAGCCCACGCGATTACCGGAACTATGTCTTAAAACATGGTCAGGGCAATAACGATGTCCTGAGTATTTCCGAGATTGTGCGCAGACGGTTTGAAAATTCAGATGAGAAGAAATACCGATATCCGCCGGGTTTACTGATAATCGACGGCGGGGCACCACAGGTAAACGCTGCTTCAGAAGTATTGAGCGAGTTATCCATTTCGATTCCAGTTGTTGGCATTGCGAAAAGACTAGAAGAAATTTGGTTGCCAAGAACACCAGATCCAATAATTTTTCCACGTAGCAGCGACGGCTTGTTTATGATTCAACGGATTCGAGACGAAGCACATCGAGTAGCAATTAATCACTCCCGAAGAAAACTTGAAAAGACTAGAAAGAAGTCCATCTTGGAAGAGATTCCAGGCGTTGGCCCGAAAAAAGCTAAGTTGTTGTTGAAAAATTTCGGCTCAGTGAAGAATATTCGCAACGCTCAAATATCTGATTTAACCCAAGTCTCTGGTGTCGATGAAAAACTTGCACAAGTCATTTTGTCCCAATTACAGGGAATTGATACGACTGCGATTAATACTGCAACTGGTGAAGTTTCCGAGGGTGCTTGACCTATCTGACACAGTTAGCCTGTGAACCACTCGTTTGAATTAGTTGTACTCACCGGGATGTCTGGTGCTGGTCGTTCAACCGCTGCCCATGCTTTAGAGGATTTGGGCTACATGGTTATCGATAATTTGCCTCCACAATTAATTCAAAACACCGTCGAGTTAATGATTACAAATCAAGAAGTAAAGAAATTAGCTGTTGTCGCAGACGCCCGCGGCGGCTCGCTATTTCATGACTTGGATATCAGTATCGAGTCGATTCGTAATCTTGTAAACAGTTTAAAAATTGTCTTTCTCGAGGCTTCAGATTTAGCGCTGGTTCGTCGCTTCGAAGGTAGCCGCCGACCACACCCACTCCAAGCAGCAGATGGGCTTTTGCAAGCGATTGGGGCTGAGCGAAGCCTTCTAGAAAAAATTCGTAACCACGCAGATTTGATTATCGACACATCAGATCGAAATGTGCATGATTTGCGACGAATAATCGAAGCTAACTTTGATGAAGTAGACGCCCGTTTGCGTGTAACCCTTGTTTCTTTTGGTTTCAAATACGGCATACCGCTCGATGCGGATCTGGTTGCAGACGTGCGATTTCTACCAAACCCGTTCTGGGTCCCTGAATTACGTGAAAAAACTGGGCTAGATAACGACGTTAGTGACTATGTTTTAGCGGCGCCGGATGCGCTTAAATTTCTCGACACATATGCCGATTTATTGAAGATTGCGCTTCCCGGCTACATGCGAGAAGGTAAACGGTTCGTCACGATTGGCATTGGCTGCACGGGCGGTAAACATCGTTCGGTCGCAATAGCCGAGAATTTGTCGGCGAGACTCGTGATGGCAGGTTTAGAAGTTCAAGTAATACATCGTGACCGGGGGAGAGAATGAAATTTGTTGCGCTTGGGGGCGGTCATGGGCTGGCTGCGACACTGCGGGCTCTAAAAAGCATCACGCCAGAGATAACGGCAGTGGTCGGTGTCTCGGATAACGGCGGCAGCTCTGGTCGGTTGCGCGAAGAGTTTTCCATTTTGCCGCCTGGCGATTTACGAATGGCTCTCACTGCACTATGCGATGACAACGAAACCGAATGGGCAGATTTATTGCAATTTAGATTCAGTGGGGATGGACCACTTGCCGGGCACGCCGTCGGCAACCTTTTAATTTCCGCATTATGGCAATCTCGTTCCGACGTAGTCGCAGGTCTAGATGCGGTTTGCAAATTGTTAAACGCGCACGGTCGGGTCTTGCCATTGGTTCTAACGCCGATGGATCTGGTTGCTGAAGTTGTGAGTGGAACCGGCGAATTACTTGAAATTGAGGGCCAAGTCGCAATCGCAACCACAGAACATCGAGTAAATCGAATTAAGTTTGACTATTCCACGGTCCAACTTTGCCCCGAAACATTGGCGGCCATTTCGGAGGCAGATGTTTTGATTATGGGGCCTGGCTCTTGGTTCACCAGCGTTCTGACTCATCTCGCTGTACCTGCGGTCGCTCATGCTTTCAAGTCTTCAAATGCAACCAAGATATTGATTTTGAATCTGGTTTCTCAGTCAGGAGAGACGGAAGGATTTAGCCCGGTTCAGCACTTAGAAGCTCTAGTGCAAACGAATCCTGACATCGAATTTGATTTCATAATCGCAGAGGCGGCTCTAGTCTCAAACGAACTCATCCGTGCGGTGGCCGATTTAGGGGCCGAACTCATCTCGGAAACATTGACAGACACTGAAAATGTTTCGAAACACAACCCCGCAGCGTTAGCAAGTGCAATCTCGAAATCGATTGCAACCATTGGAAGGAAGAACTAATGTCCATGACGGCATCGTTGAAAGATGAATTGGCTCGAATCGAGATCACTAAATCTTGTTGTAAAAAAGCGGAAATCAGTTCAATCTTGCGTTTTGGCGGTGCGATTCATCTTGGCAATAAGGGCCTAACACTGGAAGCTGAACTAGACAACGCCGCTGTTGCTCGACGGCTACGAAAAAGTATTTCAGAAGTTTTCGGACAAGAATCAGAGCTAGTAGTTATTCAGCCGGGTGGGATTCGAAAAGGGAATCGCTATATTCTTCGAATCACTGATAAAGCAGACCTCTTTGCCCGTCAAATTGGTTTACTTGATGTGAATGGCCGGCCAGTGCGTGGGCTTCCCGCGGCTGTAGTTGGGGGAGCGGCTTGCGACTTGGCGGCAGCCTGGCGAGGTGCTTTCTTGGCACACGGTTCTCTCACTGAGCCTGGTCGTTCTGGGGCGCTCGAAGTTACCTGTCCAGGTCCAGAGTCAGCTTTAGCTCTTGTGGGTGCGGCCCGACGTTTGGGACTGGTAGTTAAATCACGAGAAGTTCGAGGTGTAGAGCGAGTAGCGCTGCGAGATGGGGAAGGCATAGCGACTTTACTCACGCTGATGGGAGCTCAAGAAACTCGAATCGCTTGGGAAGATCGGCGGGTGCTGCGGGAGGTTCGAGGAACTGCAAATCGGCTTGCTAATTTTGATGATGCCAACATGCGGCGAAGTGCCCAGGCGGCTGTCACCGCAGCGGCTAGAGCTGCCCGTGCGCTTGAGATTCTCGGTGACGACATCCCAGAACACCTAGCTTCGGCTGGCAAACTGCGGGTCGAACATGGACAGGCGTCACTAGAAGAACTCGGTGCGCTTTCCGAGCCACCACTTTCCAAAGACGCGATCGCTGGTCGCATCCGTAGATTGTTCGCGTTGGCCGACAAAGTCGCTCAGGAGCGGGGAATTCCTGATACGGAGCAAGCTGTATCTACGGAAATGTTTGAGGATTAACGGACTTTTGTCCCTCCCGGCTGTAGCCAGGGGTCGGTACCCTTAATTTGTATCGTTTCGATTACGATACGCCCTCGAATCAGCGTCGATTCGTTCCTTGTTCTGTCCGAAAAGCCTTGCGCGAGCGAGGCATGCCATAAGGAGTCCCCGTGACCGTAAAGGTCGGCATTAATGGTTTTGGCCGCATTGGCCGTAATTTCTACCGTGCCCTGCTAACTCAGGGTGCAGACGTTGAAGTAGTAGGCATCAACGACCTCACTGACATCAACACTCTTGCTCACTTGCTCAAGTACGACTCAATCTTGGGTCGTCTAGATCTTGAGGTCTCTGTTGTAGGCGACAGCATCAAGGTTGGCGACAAGGCGTTTAAAGTTATTGCAGAACGCAATCCAGAAAATCTTCCATGGGCTGCTTTGGGCGCTGACATCGTTGTCGAATCAACCGGCATCTTCACCGACGCTGACAAAGCTGCGGGTCACATCAAAGCCGGTGCCAAGAAGGTCATCATTTCGGCACCTGCTAAAGGTGAAGACATCACTATCGTCATGGGTGTCAACCACGAAAAGTACGACCCAGCCAACCACAACATCATTTCTAACGCTTCTTGCACCACTAACTGCCTAGCTCCATTCAGCAAGGTTTTGGACGAGAAGTTCGGAATTGTCAAAGGCATGATGACCACGATTCACGCTTACACCAACGATCAAGTTATCTTGGACTTCCCACACAAGGACTTGCGCCGGGCACGTGCTGCTGGCATCAACATGATCCCAACCACCACTGGTGCTGCAAAAGCTATCTCTTTGGTTTTGCCACAGTTAAAGGGCAAGTTGGACGGTTACGCAATGCGCGTGCCAGTTCCTACCGGCTCTGCAACTGACCTCACAGTTCAGCTCGGTCGCGAAGTAACCAAAGAAGAAATCAACGCTGCCATGAAAGAAGCCGCTGAAGGCGAACTCAAAGGCATCTTGGAATACACCGAAGACCCAATCGTCTCTACTGACATTGTCACCAACCCAGCATCGTCCATCTTTGACGCTGGCTTGACCTATGTAAACGGCGACACTGTCAAGGTAGTTTCTTGGTACGACAACGAATGGGGTTACTCCAACCGCCTCGTTGATCTCGTAGGTTACGTAGGCAAGTCCCTATGACCGTTCGCTCACTGAGCGATCTTGAATTAAACGGCAAGAAGGTTTTGGTCCGAGTAGATTTCAATGTTCCTTTCAAAAAGGGCGTGGAACCTCGGACCATTTCCGATGATGGCCGAATTCAAGCCGCGCTCCCTACGATTAAACATCTGTTAGAGGCCGGCGCCGCAGTTATTCTGATGGCACATTTAGGGCGCCCAAAGGGTGAACCAGCACCAGAATTCACTTTGGCTCCTGTAGCTGAACGTCTTTCTGAATTACTTGGCAAGCCAGTTTCATATGCAACCGACCTCGTCGGTGAAAGCGCTAAGGCAGTCACGGCAGCCATCCAGCCTGGCCAAGTGGCCTTGCTGGAAAACGTGCGTTTCGACGCTCGTGAGACTTCGAAAGTTGCAGCCGAGCGGGCAGCTCTTGCAGCCGAGCTTGCAGCATTTGCAGATGCATTCGTGTCCGATGGATTTGGTGTTGTGCACCGCGAACAGGCATCAGTGACTGATGTGGCTCGTTTGTTGCCACATGCTGCTGGCTTGCTGGTTGAGGCTGAAACCAAAGT
>JBEAZM010000128.1:0-3885 GCA_041170125.1 Actinomycetota bacterium | reverse complement strand
CACGACGGCCCCCACGCCGCAAGGAGAGAATTCGTGATTAACGAAGACTATGCACTAATCAGCAACAACCTTGTGTATGGCGCCATGGCCGCTTACACAATCGCAATGTTCGCATTCGCTGCTAGTTTCGCTCAGAGCCGTAGTGTTGAAGACACTGTTGTTAGCGGCCGTAAAGCAGGCAACATCGCAATGTCGGTAAGCTGGGTGGGCACGATCTTGTTGCTCGGTGGATTAATTTTTCGCGGTCTCGCGGCGACTCGAGCACCATGGGGAAACATGTACGAGTTTTCCCTGGCCGCCACTTTAGGTGTGATGGGTGTATTTCTTGTTACTTCGCTAAAACGTAATGTCCGCTGGCTCGGGATTTTCGTTGTGCTTCCAGTTTTGTTGTGGCTCGGTTTAGCAATCACAGTTTTGTACACCGAAGCTGCAGAGTTGATCCCAGCACTGAAGTCCTACTGGTTGCTGATTCACGTAACCGCGGCCATCATTTCAGCAGGCGTATTCATTCTCGGCGCTTCTATTGTGACGCTTCAATTATTAATAAGCCGAGCCGAAAAACTCCAAGCTGCTGGTAAACCTGCCACGCGGTACTTGTGGCTCCAAAAGCGAGTTCCAGACTCTGCCACTTTGGATCTTTTTGCTTATAAAGTCCATGCCTTCTCGTTTCCACTTTGGACTTTCACAGTGGTTGCAGGAGCAATTTGGGCACGCAGTGCCTGGGGTCGCTACTGGGGTTGGGATCCAAAAGAGACTTGGTCTTTTATTACCTGGGTTGGCTATGCGGCTTATTTGCACGCGCGCGTAACGAATGGTTGGAAGGGTGACAAGGCTGCTTGGCTGGCACTCGCCGCATTCGCGACATTCATCTTCAACTACTTCTTAGTGAACTTCTTCTTTGTTGGACTACATAGTTACGCGGGGACCTGATGAGTCGAGTTTTAATTGCAGTTCTATTGATTGCGTTTCAGCTATATGCGCTAGTTGAGGCTGCCGGAACTAAACGACCACGCACCATGAATCAAATAGCTTGGATTCTGGTGACCACTTTCGTTCCGGTGCTTGGGCCGATTCTGTGGTTTTGGGCAGGGCGGCCACGTCGGCAATTACCACCGCCAGATGACAACCCAGATTTCTTTAGAAAGTAGGACTCCAAATGGCTAGACCAGGAATCGCCGCTTTGCGGTATACCGCAATGCGACTGGGATTGTTCATCGCCAGCGCGGTTGTGCTGTACCTAGTAGGGATGCGTGGTTTCCTGCTCTGGGCGGTTGCGCTACTCAGCTCAGGTGCGTTGGCATTGGTATTGCTCAGAAACGAGCGAGATGAAATGAGCGCAGGCATCACTAAAGCGCTGGGCAAGGTAAACAGCAAGTTTGACGAAGCAAACGCCAAAGAGGACGAGTCGAACTAGCTCAAACCAGCGGCAACTAAAGCTAGAGCTGTGATGCTAGACCAAGCAAGTTGGGCGCGACCTGTGTCTGCGAGAACGGGAATGAGCGCGGCGCCGTCGGCACCATTTAGTACTGCACGACCAGGTCGATGGGCCAACACCGAGACGATCGCTCCCGAAGCGGCAATCAACGGCCACTCGCGGTAATCGCCAAGAAACCAACTAACTGCAATAAAAACTGATCCGCCGAGTCCAAACCACACCAGAACTACATACAGCCAGCGGGCGCGGTAATCGCCGAGTCGAACTGCGAGCGTTAATTTGTTGGCGATTGCATCTTTTGGCATGTCCCGCAGGTTGTTGACCATCAGCATGGCGCAGGCAAAGCCGCCCGAGCCAACAGCCAAAACGACACCAAGCGCCGTGATGAAGCCAGTTTGGGCGTACATGGTGCCGAGCACTGCGGCTAAACCAAACCAAACGAAAACAAACAGTTCACCGAAACCGCTGTAGCCGTACGGCCGGGTTCCGCCGGTATAGAACCAGGCCGATAGGACAGCCAATCCGCCAATCGGAATGAAAATCCAAAAACCACTTAAGAGTGTGAGAGCTAAACCAGCCACCATTGCGAGCCCAAACATGGCAAATGCAGCTTGCTTGACTTTGGTAGCTTCGACAAGACCAGAACCGACAAGTCGCAAAGGTCCAACCCGATCTTTGTCCGTGCCGCGCACTCCGTCGCTGTAGTCATTAGCAAAGTTAACGCCGACCTGCAGAGCCAAAGCCACAATCAATGCGAGCAGCGAATAGCCGAGGTTGAAGGAGTTTTCCCAAGCGGCGAGAGCAGCGCCAAGCATCACTGGAGCAACTGCTGCGGGCAGAGTTTTTGGGCGGGTACCAGCAATCCAAAGTTGTAGTTGGCTCATGAGTGCGAAGTCTCACAGATGCGCGTGATTTCGGCGCTGTCAGGTTTGCCGTTCATGAGTTGTGGCAACTGAGAAAAATGATGAGCGCGCAATCGTGGGGTCGGCTGCATGCGATTTAGTTCAGCAACCACATCGATTGGCTGAGCACTCCCGGTGTAGCCAACGACTGGAACTAAACCTGCATCAGCATCAGCAATCCCAACCGCAAAGGCGCTTTCCACGCCAGTGATGCTGCTGGCTAAGTGGGTCAACTGATCCAGACTCACTTTGTGACCACTAGTTTTTATGACCCGATCAATTCGGCCAGAAATTGTTAACCCAGTCCCTGTCATTTCACCGAGGTCACCTGTGTGCCAAAGTGGCGCAATCGTCAAACCATCACGATAACGCGTCGCGAGGGTGCTGCCAGAAATTAGCACTTCACCTGAATCGGAAATCTGAATTTCGGTATCACCGAGTGGTGTTTGATTCCACAAAACGCCACCGCAAGTTTCGGTAGCGCCATAAGTGGTGATGAGATTTACATTGGCATCCAGCAAACGTTCGCGAAGTTTCGGGGCAAGACCTGCGCCACCGACAAGTACGAAATCAATGGTGGCAAGCGCTCGCAAATCGTGTTCTGCAATCCGGCCAACTTGAGTTGGCACTAGCGAAACAGCCGCAAACATATTTTGTTTATCCGCTCCGCGGCGCAGCCCCAATAAATAGCGGTCGAAATCCGCGGCATCGAAACTTGCCGCACCGCTTACCCCATCCCAGATGACAGGTTCGGTGCCGCTGAGCGCGCTACGAACTACAGTGTTGAGGCCACCAATGCTTGTTACTGGAAGCGCAGTCAGCCAGGTGGCGGGTCCACGAAACTCGATCGCGGCCGCCTCAGCGCTATTTGCGAGTGCTGTGAGCGAAATTTCAACCGCTTTTGGTTCACCGAGCGAACCACTAGTGGCAAGAATTAGAAACGGTTCATCGTTTGTGGCAGGCAAGTCAATATTCACTGCAGCTCGAGCTGCCAGATTGCCAGCAGGAATCAACGCAACTGACTGTTCGGATTCAAACAAATCGTGAATTGCGGTTAGGGCTTTTTGCACCCCAGCCGAACCTGGTTCAATCTCTACGATGCGCACACTTTGCTCCACTCTCGGTAGCCTATGCGCATCTAGAAAGGGAAGTTGTGGACACTCGTAAACTCTATGAACTACCACCCGTGGTCGCAGAAGATAGCCCGGCGTTTAAAGACCCGAGCTATTCATCGGCTGTTGCTGCTTGTGAATGGGAAGCTGTTGGCGAGTGGTCTGACATCAAATACGAACTTTCTACTGGTGAGGCTGCAGGCATTGCCAAAATCACCATCAATCGTCCAGCTAAGCGCAACGCTTTTCGGCCACAAACTGTCCAAGAGCTTTTACATGCCTTCGATTTGGCTCGGGACGATGCAAGTGTTGGTGTCATCATTTTGACAGGCCAAGGCGATTGGGCATTTTGCAGTGGTGGCGATCAAATGATTCGCGGGGATGATGGCTACATCGGTGACGATGCGGTTGCACATGCTGGCATTGGCCGGCTCAA
>JBEAZM010000127.1:0-3158 GCA_041170125.1 Actinomycetota bacterium | reverse complement strand
ACACCCCATTGATCGAATGAGGCAACTTGCCAGATGAGCCCTTGAATCAGTGTGATGTGCTCATAAAGTGCAATCAATTGCCCAAGAACTGAAGGTGTCAACTGTGGGTACATGATTAAGGTGGATGGTCGACTGCCCGGCATTACCTTGTGAGGGGCGAGTTCGGGCGCAGTGCCGTCTGCAATAACTTCATCGAGTGTTTTACCAAAAGCTAAAACACTCGCCTGAGCAAACACATTCGCCAAGAGCAAGTCATGATGATTCCCAATACTGGTGATTGGGTTCACTGCCACGAGGAAATCCACTGGAACGAGCGTGGTGCCTTGATGCAACAACTGGTGGAAGGAGTGCTGGCCGTTAGTGCCTGGCTCACCCCAATAAATCGGACTGGTTTCGTGTTTAACGGCTTTGCCATCGATACGGACGGACTTACCATTCGATTCCATCAACATCTGTTGCAGGTAGGCCGGGAACCGCTTCAAGTAGTTGTCATATGGCAAAACTGCCGAAGTTTGGGCGTCCCAGAAATTGCGATACCAGATCGAGAGCAACGCCATTGTGTAGATTGCATTGGATTCGATTGGTTCGGAGACCAGATACTCGTCCATCTCGTTGAAACCACTGAGTAGCGACCGATAGTTTTCAGGACCGATTGCAATCATTAGCGACAGGCCGATGGCGCTCTCCATCGAGAACCGACCGCCAACCCAATCCCAGAATCCGAATACGTTGGCGCTGTCAACGCCGAATTCAGCAACGCGCTGAGCGTTAGTGCTCAGGGCTGCAAAGTGTGCCGCCGGATTGAAAGCATCACCGAGCTGTTCAGCCATCCACTGCTTGGCCGTGTTTGCATTAGTCATCGTTTCCGAGGTTGTGAAAGTTTTTGATGCAACTATGAAAAGAGTAGTTTCAGGATCGACGCCAATTAGCGCTTCGTGAATATCAGCACCATCAACGTTAGATACAAACTTAAAAACTAAATCCCGCTTTGAGTACGCCTTCAATGCCTCAAACGCCATAACTGGACCTAGGTCAGAGCCACCAATACCAATATTGATCACAGTGTTGATTGCTTTGCCAGTGCTACCGAGGAATCGACCTTCTCGTACGGCATCGGCAAACGCTTCCATCCGTTCAAGCACCTCATGCACTTGGCTAACCACGTCGACACCGTCGACGACTAGCTCAGCATTTTTAGGAAGTCTTAGCGCAGTGTGAAGCACAGATCGGTTCTCGGTGATGTTGATTTTGTCACCCCGAAGCATGGCTTGTACACCATCCGCGACTTTTTGCTTCGTGGCTAATTCTTGTAGTAGCTCAAGCGTCTTTTCGTTAATCAAATGCTTAGAAAAATCAAATCGCAGGTCGACTGCTTGCATCGTGAATTTATCAACACGATTCGAATCCGCTGCGAACAGTTCACGCAAGGTGGTGCGCTTGATTGATTTTGCGTGCTTATCTAATTTTTTCCAGGCCTTGGACACAACGTGCCTTTCTTTAAAGAGCGATACCGAGAATTCTATCGAGCGCTCGAGCGGCGAGGCCCGAGCCGTTTAAGTCTGATCTGTCGCCAGCCAACGTGGAGCTAACAAAATCATCGACCGCTTTCAATGCTCTCGGGGTGTCTAAATCATTTGCGACCGCATCACGAATTTGGTTAAGCAGGTTTGTTGCTGAAGCTGTGCCGTATCCGCTCAGTGCAGTACGCCAGCGGGCCAAATCGGCTTTAGCTTGGTCAAGCAATTCATCGGTCCATTCCCATTCGCTACGGTAGTGATGTCGCAAAATGGCCAAGCGAATCGCCATTGGATCGGTGCCTGCAGCCAAAAGTTTCGAGACAAACACAAGATTGCCACGCGACTTACTCATTTTTTCACCTTGGTAGGAAACCAAGCCGGCATGCACATGCGAGCTCGCAAATTTGTTGTTAGTGGCGGCTTGACCTTGGAGTTCACACATGAAGTGATGCGGGAATAGCAAATCGGATCCCCCACCTTGCACCGTGATCGTTTCACCGAGCATGTCTTTAGCAATTGCCAAGCATTCAATATGCCAACCGGGTCGCCCAGCCCCGAAAGGCGCCGGCCAAGCTGGCTCACCAGCTCGTTCACTTCGCCAAAGTAAGGCGTCAAAGGGATTTCTTTTGCCGGCACGGTTTGGATCGCCGCCTCGTTCAGCGAATACGGATAATGGGTCCTCGACCAGACCTTGCATAGTCTGAACCACAGAATCAGTTAAGCGGCTATCGAAGTACCAATCATTTTCCACTTTATACGCTAAATCTTTTGCAATTAAGTTTTCAATCCAACCGATGATTTGATTCATGTGTTCGGTGACTGAAATATAGAAATCTGGCGGAATGATTCGAAGTGCAGTCATATCACTTCGGAATAAATCGATTTCACTTACAGCCAACTCTTGCCAATCCACCTTGGTGGCCGTAGCGCGCTCAAGTAACGGATCATCTATGTCGGTGACATTCTCAGCGAATTTAACATCAACCCCAGCATCTCGCCAGGCACGGTTGAGCAAGTCGAAAGCCAAGTAGGTCGAAGCATGGCCCATATGGGTTGCGTCATAAGGGGTAATTCCACAAACATAAAGTGTTGCGAAATCAGACGGCGTAACAACCAATTGCTTAGACACCGAATCAAACACGCTAATTCTGCGGTTATTTGCAGGGAGCTCCACTGCTGCTGGAGTTGGCCACGACTTCACAACTACAGCCTACTTTGGGATTCAGACTTAGGCATTAAAACCAAACCAAAATGAATATACCGAGCAAAATTCGGTAAATTCCAAACACCGCAAAAGTGTGTTTTCGCAAGAAATTCAAAAGGCCCGCAATAACAGCGTAGCCAATTAGCGAGGCAATTAGCGTGGCAAAAATTGTCGGCCCCCAAGCCACGTCGCTACCCGATATTTTGAAAGCCTCGAAAATTCCAGAAGCCATAACTGCCGGCACAGCAAGCAAGAACGAATAACGGGTCGCAGTTTCTCTATTGAGTCCAAGGAGTAAGCCGGCGGAAATCGTGGCTCCGGATCGCGAGACGCCGGGAATCAGGGCCAGTGCTTGAGCAAACCCCATCGCTACTCCTGTGGAAATTTTAAAATCTTTGCGCACAGGAATCGGTAATCGTTCGACCACAATCAAAAGC
>JBEAZM010000126.1:0-4433 GCA_041170125.1 Actinomycetota bacterium | reverse complement strand
CAATCACCGATCCAAGTGATGCAATTCGGCGCGGCATTGGAATGGTGCATCAGCACTTTCAATTAGTTCCAGTCATGACAGTTACCGAAAACATCATCTTGGGCAATGAACCACTTGCCCGCGGCATGGTTGATATTGCTAGTGCTCGGGTGATGGTCCAGGAAATTTCCGACCGTTACGGCCTCGAAGTAGATCCAGATGCAGCTGTCGAAGATTTGCCAGTTGGTACCCAACAGCGAATCGAAATTTTGAAAGCGCTTAGCCGCGATGTTGATTTGCTGATTCTGGATGAACCAACGGCAGTACTGACTCCACAGGAAACCGACGAGCTGCTGGACGTAATGAAGCAGCTAGCAGCTAACGGCACTTCCATCGTGTTCATCACCCACAAGCTTCGTGAAGTGCTTGCAGTGTCAGATCGCATCTACGTACTGCGTGGTGGTGAAATGGCTGGTGAAGTTGAAACCGCAACCACCAGCGAGGCGCAACTCGCCCAGTTAATGGTCGGGCGCGAAGTTGTGCTGCACATCTCCAAAGATGCCGCAAAGCCAACCGAGTCTGTGCTTCAGATTACGGATCTGGTTGTGAAAGATGATCGCAAACTTGTCGCAGTGAATGGCCTCTCGCTCGAAGTTCGAGCTGGCGAAATTCTTGGTGTAGCTGGTGTTGAAGGCAATGGTCAACGCGAGTTGGTTGAAGCAATCGCGGGAATGCGAGATGTGGTCAGTGGAACTGTCACATTGTTTGGCGACACTGATTCAACCAAGTTTTCGCCGTACGACATTCATGCTGCCGGTGTTGGCCACGTTCCGGAAGATCGGGAGAAGCATGGCCTAGTGGCTAGCTTCTCGATTGCCGACAACCTAGTGCTAAATCGTTTCGATGAGCCGGAGTTCGCAAATCGTGGGGTACGGAACTTTGCCGCAGTCAGTGAGAATGCAGAAGGTCTGGTTGAGAAGTTCGACATTCGCACGAGCTCAATCAACGCGACAGCGGCGTCACTATCAGGTGGTAACAAGCAGAAAGTGGTTGTGGCACGTGAGTTGAGTGCTGAACCAAAATTGTTGGTAGCAGCCCAACCAACCCGTGGTGTCGACGTTGGTTCAATCGAGTTCATTCACAACCAAATCGTGGCTGCTCGTGACTCGGGTGCAGGTGTGCTTTTGGTTTCCGCCGAACTCGACGAAATTCTCTCGCTGTCCGACCGCATCGTGGTTGTGCATGCTGGCAAGGTGGTTGCAGAAATGCCCGCTGCGTCCGCCAACCGCACCGAAATTGGCCGCTTGATGGCGGGTGGCCACTAGCGACGCAGAATCCTCACCAAACGAAGAATCCTGAGCGACCGAAAACGGTCGCTCAGGATTCTTCGTTTGTGGAAAAACTACTTGTCTAGAAACTCGACTCTTGCGCCATCTGCAGCCTGAGCCACGAAAAACCGCGGCTCTTTAAAGCCCGCCGCAGCGTAGGCATCGCGCACTGCCGACTGCACTTGGCCAACCAGCCCGCTCCGCACCAGCGCAATCGCGCTGCCACCAAAGCCGCCGCCGACCATGCGCGCTCCCAAAGCCCCAACCGCAATCGCAGCCTCGACCGCAATATCGAGTTCAGCACACGAAACCTCGTAGTCATCCCGCAAAGAAGCGTGCGACGCAGTTATCAGCCGCCCGAGAGCCGCAAAGTCCCCAGCTCGCATAGCCGTGACTGCATCGTGCACCCGCTGCATCTCTGTGACAGCGTGGCGAGCGCGTCGGTATCGCACATCCCCGAGCACTGCCGCGTTCACCTTGAGCAGTTGCGCATCTGCCTCCCGCAACGACGGAATCCCAAGCAGTTGAACCACAGACTCACAAGCAGCTCGGCGCTCGGCATAACCACCATCGACCAACTCGTGTTTTGCCCGCGTATCAATCACGAGCAAAATCAGATCAGCTTTGCCCAACTCAAGTGGCACTGCCGTCGTATCAAGAGTCCGGCAGTCCAACAACAACGCGTGCTCCGCAATCGCCATCATCGAAACTGCCTGATCCATGATTCCGCAAGGCATTCCGACGAAGTTGTTTTCCGCGGCCTGTGCCACTAGCGCCAATTCAGCAGCCGACTTCTCGAAACCGAACAATGCGTTGACAGCTGTTGCAACCGCACATTCCAATGCCGCGGATGATGAAAGGCCAGCACCATTCGGCACATCGCCCGAAACATAAATGTCTAAACCCGCAGCGACACCAAGTTCGCGCAATACTCCGACCACATAATCAGTCCACTTACCAGTGGCATCCGCTTCGACACGGACCGAAGTCATCGACCCAGAGCCGCTGGCTAACCGAAATTCACTAGAGCCGTTGCGACGCATTAAAACGTTAGTGCGGTAGTTGATAGCAAACGGCAAAACCCAACCATCGGAATAATCGATGTGCTCACCAATTATGTTCACACGACCAGGTGCACTAGCCCAAACCTCGGGCTCAGCATCAAAGCGCCGATTGAACTCGCCAAACAATTCATCACCTACAAAACTCACAACCGCACCGACCTAAGTTGAGCTGCAGCTGCTTCAGGTGTCACATCCCCGATAAACGCTCCCATTGCCGATTCCGAGCCAGCCAAGTATTTGATTTTGTCTGGTGCCCGCCGAATCGAAGTGACTTGAAGATGCAAACGCATGTGCTCGCCGCCAGCCACAAAAGGCGCTTGATGCCACGCTGCGATGTACGGCATCTCGACATCAAAAACACCATCAAGTCGATTCAGTACCTCGAGATAGACCTCAGCAAATCCAGCGCAAGCTGCCTCATCTAAATCTGGCAACCTCAACACTGACCTCCGAGGCGCTAGATGAATCTCATACGGATAGCGCGCGGCATACGGCACATATGCAATCCACTCATTATTCGACGCCACGATTCGCACTTCGTCACGAATCTCCCGAGCCACAATCGCATCGAGTAACACCTCGCCATTACGTTCTTGAAAAGCCACCGCCGCAGCCATCATGTTTTTCACGGTCATCGGCAGATAGGAGTAGCCGTAAATCTGGCCATGCGGATGGGGGAGTGTTACCCCAATCTCAACGCCTCGATTCTCAAACGGAAAAACATGCACAACATCTTTGAGAGCGCCTAGTTCACGCGTGCGATGTCGCCAAGCCTCAAGCACAACCCGAACGCGATCAGGCGACAGCGATTTGAAACTACCGCTGTGATCCGAAGTGAAACAAACGACCTCGCACTTACCAGCTGCCTCGGTAGGTGATTCCTGTAGTGCAGCTGGAGTCGAGAGTTCAAACCCAACAACAGGTCGAGTCAGCGACGGAAAGCGGTTATCGAAAACCACCACCTCATAATCTGACTCTGGAATTTCGGTCAGATACCTCTCATCGGCGTCCTTAGCAGTTGGGCAAAGTGGGCATAGCTCCTTCGGTGGCATGTACGTTCGTGTCTGTCGGTGAGCTGCCACAGCCACCCAGTCATCCCTCAAAGCATCGTGTCGTAGCTCGCCAATCGGGGCGGGATCTTCAAAAGGGCGTCGATCTTCAGCATCGCGCTGAGTCAACTTTGAGTCAAAGTAAAGGATTTCTCTACCGCCCGAAAGCGTAGTGAGTGTTATGAAAATAGGGCTGTTCGTCTCATTGCTATGCACTTTCAAAGCCTAATGTCACTCTAATCATTAACTGAGTGAGTTTTAAGCGCTTATAAACAAGTCTTCAGTGTGTACTGTTCGTCATCGGCTTACTCCAAATTCCATCCGCCTAGGGGAAAAATGAAAAAGAAACTCATCAGTCAGATTGGCGCCTCAGCAATTCTGCTGACTTCGCTAATTGGCACATCGCCAGCTTCGGCAGATCTTCCGGTCTTGCCACCGAATGCCAATGGCATTGACAACTCAGGCATCACGGCAATCTTGTGTGAGGACTCTGCGCATTTTCGTTTGCCAGTTCCCGTCAACACTGACCCCAACGCCCTCGTGCCTGGGTCTGGTTTGTACGAATTTTATGACTGGTGGTTTTATCTGGGTGAGGAATATATCCGGAATACCTACCCGTCTTATAGAGAATTCGACAACGGAGACTTCACTTACAGACTTCCGTTAGATGGTATTGATGTCTCAAACGGCGTTACGCTGACACTTAAAGGCGTTGCGAATTATTTTGCGGAAGACTCTTTTGATTTAGATCTCGAGCCACTCGAAGTTGAGTTTGCTGGCGGTACAGGGACTGCGACTGATCCGTATTTGGTATCCAATGCAGAACAGCTCAATATGCTGCGCTGTGTTAATAACAAGCATTTTGCCCTCACGGACGATATTGATCTTGCAGGTATCGATTGGCTGCCGATTTATGGCACTTCAGGCTCCTGGCAAGGTGCACTCGATGGTCGAGGTCACGAGATAAAGAATCTTTCGGTATCAGGACTTCAAAAAGAAGCAGCACTGTTTGG
>JBEAZM010000125.1:0-2682 GCA_041170125.1 Actinomycetota bacterium | reverse complement strand
CTGACCTCTCGTTCGGCGGGATTCTTACTACTAGGTAGAATTCGCCCGCTTTGTTTTAATAAATGTCGGTACGAATGGCCCGCAGGGGCTAGAGAAGGACGGCGCAGTCGTGAACAATGTCGCCATCCCCATTCTTGTGCTAGGCATCTTGGCAGCAGGGTTTGCGGCATTTTCTGTGGTTGTCGCCACAGTTGTTGGTCCACGTCGCTATAACCGTGCCCGAGTTGACGCATACGAATGTGGCATTGAACCAACCCCGCAGCCAGTTGGCGGAGGTCGTTTCCCTATCAAGTACTACCTAACCGCGATGGTTTTCATCGTATTCGACATTGAAATTGTGTTCTTATATCCATGGGCAGTCTCATTCGACCAGTTAGGCGTTTTTGGCTTGGCTGAAATGGGATTGTTCATCACAACTGTGCTCGTGGTCTACGCATACGTGTGGCGCCGCGGCGGTCTGGACTGGGAGTAAATCATGGGTCTTGAAGAACAAATTCCGAGCGGAATTTTGCTGACATCGGTTGAGAAGATGTCAGGTTGGCTCCACAAGAGCTCGCTCTGGCCAGCTTCCTTCGGTTTGGCGTGCTGTGCAATCGAGATGATGGCAACAGGTTCACCGCGCTACGACTTGGCACGTTTTGGCATGGAAGTTTTCCGTGGCTCACCCCGTCAGGCTGACTTGATGATTGTCGCCGGCCGTGTCAGTCAAAAGATGGCTCCAGTTGTTCGCCAGATTTATGACCAAATGCCATCGCCAAAATGGGTGCTCTCCATGGGTGCTTGTGCCTCCTCCGGCGGCATGTTCAACAACTACGCATTAGTCCAAGGCGTTGACCACATCGTGCCAGTGGACATCTACTTGCCAGGTTGCCCACCACGCCCCGAGATGTTGATTGATGCAATTCTCGAACTTCACGACAAGATTGCGGATCGCAAACTTGGTGCTCACCGTCAGGCCGAAATCGCTGAGGTCGAAGCTGAAGCGCTCAAGGTTCGCCCACTTGCAGACATGAAGGGCTTGCTGCGATGAGCGAATCCCCAAACGAAAACACCGAAGTTGAAGCAGTATCACCTGAGACTGAATCCCATCAAGTTGCAATTCGTAGTGGCTCTTTTCGGGTTTCAGGATCCGGCGACACCAGCGGTTTTGGTGGCTTAGTTCGTAAAGTCGAATTCCCAGCCGCAACCGCACGTCCATTCGGTCAGTGGTTTGATGCTGCAGCAGATGCGCTCGAAAAAGCGCTTGCCGAAAAAGGTGTTTCTGCGGATCAAGCTTTGGACTACTACACCGTTCATGCGGATGAACTCACAATCGTGATTAAGCGCGAACACTTACTTACTGTCGCGCAGATCATTCGCGATAATGCTGACTTACGTTTTGAAATGTGCCTCGGAGTTAACGGTGTGCATTGGCCAGAAGATTCAGGTCGCGAACTCAAAGTCGTCACTCATCTGCTTTCGATGACCCACAACCGCCGAGTCCGCCTCGAAGTTACTGCGCCAGATGCCGATCCACACATGCCATCTTTGGTCTCCATCTGGCCAAACGCTGACTGGCACGAACGCGAAACTTACGATTTCTTTGGTGTGATTTTTGATGGCCACCCAGGTTTGACCCGAATCGCAATGCCAGATGACTGGATTGGTCATCCGCAGCGTAAGGACTACCCACTCGGTGGCATTGATGTTGAATTTAAAGGTGCAACCACACCACCCCCAAGCGAGCGGAGGTCGTACTAATGAGCACTGACACTTTTGGCTACGAAACCACAGAGGGTCGAGTTCACACGCTCTCAGGCGGCGACTGGACTGATGTTCATGCAGCAGCAGAAGGCGTACAGGAACGCATTGTTGTAAACATGGGCCCACAGCATCCATCCACTCACGGTGTGTTGCGCATGGTGCTTGAGCTCGAAGGCGAAACTGTCATCGAAGCCCGCTCGGTGATTGGCTACTTGCACACCGGCATTGAAAAGCAGTGTGAATACCGCTCTTGGACTCAAGGCGTGACTCTTGTAACCCGCATGGATTACTTGCAGTCACTTTTTAATGAGACGGCATATTGCCTTGCGGTTGAGAAATTGCTTGGCATCACCGATCAAATTCCCGAACGTGCAACCATCATTCGTGTAATCATGATGGAACTCAATCGAGTTACCTCCCACTTGGTTGCACTCGCAACCGGCGGCATGGAACTCGGCGCACTGTCAGGCATGACCATGGGTCTGCGCGACCGCGAACACATTATGGAACTTTTTGAACTAATCACCGGCAACCGAATGAATCATGCATACATTCGACCTGGTGGAGTTGCGACCGACTTGCCAGAAGGTGCTGAAGAAAAGATTCGCGAAGCAATCAAGAATGTTCGCAAACTTGGTCAAGACACCAAAGACCTTTTGGTCGGTAACAAAGTATGGATGGGCCGCACGGTTGGCGTTGCAAAGCTTGATCTAACAGGTTGTATCGCAATGGGTATGACCGGCCCAGTTTTGCGCTCTACTGGTTATGCGTGGGATTTGCGCAAGCAGCAGCCTTACTGTGGTTACGAGACCTACGACTTTGAAGTCCCAACGGTTGATACGGCAGATGCCTATGGCCGCTTCTTGCTTCGTATCGCTGAAATTGAACAGTCTCTGCGGATTGTTGAGCAGGCACTCGATCGCTTGCAGCCAGGTCCAG
>JBEAZM010000124.1:0-4872 GCA_041170125.1 Actinomycetota bacterium | reverse complement strand
GCGACTTATCAGTGATTTACTCGATTTGGCGCGGATGCAAGCGGTTGAGTTTCGATTGGAAAACTCCACAATCAATTTGAATGAAATTGTTGAATCGGCGGTTGAGGCCTGGCGGATTACGGCAGACAAAGCCGGCATCAATTTCGAGTTCACAACGTTGGCAGCTGACGCAGCAGGCGATGCCAGCATCGAGGCTGATGTGACTCGGGTAAGACAAATGCTAGATAACTTGCTGGAAAATGCGATAAAGGTTGTGGGCCCAGGTGGAATGGTGCGGCTAACGCTCGAGACTCGTGCTCGCGAATTTGTGGTTGCGGTTGAGGATGACGGGCCAGGTCTAGCCGATTCTGACTATGAGGTGGCTTTCGAACCTGCCGTACTGCACAACAAGTACAAACACCAGCGTTCAGGAGGCAGTGGCTTAGGGCTCGCTCTCGTGGGAACTTTGGCGCGTCGCATGGGTGCGGCGGTAACTGCAGGACCAAGTGAATTAGGCGGTGCCAAATTCGAATTGCAGTTCGCCAAATCCACCGCTGAGATTTCGCCCAACTAGGCTGCGCCCTGAAAATGGAGGCTTTGTGACTGTTTTGGACGACATCATTGAAGGTGTAAAAGCGGATTTGGCTGTGCGCAAAACTCAGGTTTCCGAGGCCCAACTTGAATCCGCGATTGCGTCACAAGCTCCCGCACTTGAAGTCTTGACTCGTTTCCAAACTTCTGATTTGGGCCTGATTTCGGAAGTTAAACGTCGGAGTCCTAGTAAAGGTGACTTGGCGGAAATCGCAGATCCAGCTGAACTCGCTTTGGCATACGAGACTGGCGGTGCAACCGCAATTTCAGTTTTAACAGAAACTCGTAGATTCAACGGCACGTTAGCGGATCTCGATGCAGTTCGCGCCGCGGTACGGATTCCGGTTTTGCGTAAAGACTTCATGGTTGATTCGTACCAATTGCTCGAAGCTCGCGCCCATGGTGCTGACATTATTTTGTTGATCGTGGCTGGACTTAACCAAGCCGACCTCACCCGGTTACATGCCGAAGCGTTAGAACTTGGAATGACCGCATTGGTCGAAGTCCACGATGCCGAAGAAATCAAACGCGCTTTGGATGCTGGAGCCAAAATGATTGGTGTGAACAACCGAGACTTGCGCACACTTGAGGTGCACCCAGATCAATTTGTTCGTTTAGCAGAGCAGATTCCATCCGAGATTGTGAAAATTGCCGAATCTGGCATCAGTTCAGTGCAGGATGTTGATTACTACTTAAACGCTGGCGCTGATGGGTTGCTCATCGGTGAAGCCCTTGTAAATCATGGCAATCCCACTGCTGCAGTCAAGGAATTTCTTGCGGCTGGCGCAGGCCAACGACGTCGCAATGAGCGGTAAGTGGAGTTTTAAGGGAAAATTCTCCCAACTTAAGGAGTGCTATGACGGAAACTTTGCCTGACGCCCGGGGTCATTTCGGTGATTTTGGTGGTCGTTTTGTGCCTGAATCACTGATGGCCGCACTCGAGCAACTGGAAAATGAGTACCTCGCCGCTAAAGCCGATCCGTTGTTCCAACATGAATTGGCCGAACTCCATCGCACCTATACCGGTCGGCCATCCCCACTTACTGAAGCCAAGCGCTTTAGCGAGTATTGCGGTGGTGCCAGAATTTTCTTGAAGCGGGAAGACCTCAACCACACTGGCTCCCACAAAATCAATAATGTCCTTGGTCAAGCGCTCCTAACTAAGCGAATGGGTAAATCTCGCATCATCGCGGAAACTGGAGCAGGTCAGCACGGTGTTGCTTCCGCCACGGCAGCTGCACTGCTTGGTCTGGAGTGCGTCGTTTATATGGGTGAAGAAGACACCAAACGTCAAGCTCTGAACGTTGCCCGGATGCGGATGCTCGGCGCGACTGTCGTGCCTGTCACATCTGGCTCAAAGACTTTGAAAGACGCTGTTAACGAAGCGATGCGGGATTGGGTAACGAATGTCGAAGATACCCACTACTTGTTGGGCACAGTTGCAGGTCCACATCCATTTCCAATGATGGTTCGTGACTTTCACCGAGTAATTGGTGAAGAGGCCAAAGCCCAACTTCAAGCGGAGATTGGCCAGCTACCTACCGCTGTTGCTGCCTGTGTTGGTGGCGGCTCAAACGCAATCGGGATTTTCCATCCGTTCTTTGATGACGACGTGAAACTCTATGGATTCGAAGCCGGTGGCGATGGTGTTGAAACCGGTAAGCATGCCGCTTGCATTGGAGGTGGCCAAAAAGGAGTTTTCCAAGGGGCCCGTTCATTTCTGATGCAAGATGATGAAGGCCAAACCGTGGAATCACACTCAATCAGTGCAGGTTTGGACTACCCAAGTGTTGGTCCCGAACATGCTTGGTTGGCAGACACTGGGCGGGCCGAATATCGCCCAATCACCGATAAAGAAGCGATGGACGCATTTCTCGTCCTCTGCCGAACTGAAGGCATCATTCCAGCTATTGAAACTGCACACGCACTAGCTGGTGCAATGCAAATCGGCAAAGAGCTCGGCCCGGACGCTGTGATTCTCATTAATCTTTCAGGCCGTGGCGATAAAGATGTCTCGACTGCTGCAGCATGGTTCGATAAGACAGGTCAGGCATGAGCGCGCTGATTGAAGTTTTTGAAAAATGCAAAAAAGAAAATCGAGCTGCGCTGATTGCATATTTGCCAGCGGGTTTTCCAACCGTTGCTGAAGGTATCGACCTAATCAAAGCGATTGTTGAAGGCGGAGCCGACATTGTCGAAGTCGGTTGGCCGTACTCCGATCCATTAATGGATGGCCCGACCATTCAACGCGCCGTTGAACTTGCACTCACTAACGGCTGCAAAGTTGAAGATGTTTTCGAAACCGTGAAAGCGGTTGATGAAGCTGGTGCAGCACCGTTAGTTATGAGCTATTGGAATCCGATTGAGCGCTATGGCGTGGACCGATTCGCAACCGAGTTACGGGCTGCTGGCGGACTAGGCGTAATCAACCCGGATTTGACTCCCGAAGAGGCAGAGGCCTGGCGCGCTGCAACCGACGCTGCAGGCATCAGTCGGACATTCTTGGTAGCACCGAGTTCCTCCGACAAGCGATTACGGATTGTGGCTGATGCAACCAGCGGCTTTGTTTACGCCGCATCACTGATGGGTGTGACTGGCACGCGTGAAGCTCTGTCAGGCCAAGCTGAGAGTCTGGTCGCGCGGACTCGCGCAGTTACGACTCTGCCCATTGCGGTTGGACTTGGTGTTTCGACTCCTGCCCAAGCTGCTGAAATCGCGCAATATGCAGATGGTGTGATTGTCGGAAGTGCGTTTGTGAAAGCTGCGCTTGAGGCGCCAGACCATGATGGTGCAGTCGCGGCCGTGAAGAAACTAGCCCAGGAGTTGGCTGCTGGAGTACGTCGATGAGTTTTGTGAGACTGCTGCTCGCGGCCAGTGTTTCGCTCACGCTAGTTGCGTGCTCGAATTCTGGAACCGGTCCTACTGATGGTCCGGTCGCGAGTGTCTCGCAAGTAGGTGGCGATGAAGTTTTCAAAGGTGCTTGGCTCGACACTCCTTACGAAATTCCAGCCGCAGAGTTTGTTGATACTGATGGCAACCCTGTTAGTTGGCCAAGTGATGGTCTACCAAAACCAGTCACAATTGTGTTTTTCGGATACACCAATTGCGACGACGGATTCTGTCAAACTCAGACAGCAAACGCTGCTGCTGTAGTTCGGGGATTGGATCCAGCAATTCGGGACCAAGTTGCGATTGTTGTGATTACATCTGATCCAGCCCGGGACACGGCTCCGGTGCTTCGCGAATGGTTGGACCTCTACGGCTCAGACATTATTGGGCTGACTGGAGACTTAGAAGTGATTCAGGCGGCGGGTATGGTCCTTGGCGTTCAAGTTGATGACCCGCCAAGTCCGATCCCAGCTGAAGGGTATGCCGTCGGTCATGGCACGCAGTTGATAGGTTTTGGTCCCAATGGCACGGCTCCGGTGCTCTGGTTACCTGAAACCCCGCTTGCGGATATTCGAGCCGATATTGAAACGCTTTTGAATGGTGATTGGTAATTTTCGAGATGGATTGAGCGGCTACGCTAAGTCCAAATAACTACAAGTGAGGTAAGCATGTCAAAAGCCGAAGAGCGTCGCACGCAGGCAGAAGCCGCCCGCAAAGCTGCCAGCTCAGCTGAGAAAAAAGAACGCATGATCCGCAATATTGGGGCTGCGGTCGTTGTAGCGATTGTTGCTGTGATTATCGGAATTGGCGTTTTAGCTTCAGGGGATAGCGACACAGTCACACCGAGCACTGGCACCGTCCCATCTGCTGTCGATCAGAGCACCGGCGCGTGGACTGTCAATCCTGACTCCAGTGCTACAGCAGTATTGGAAACCTTTGAGGATTTCCAGTGCCCAGGTTGTGGCGCTTTTGAAGCCATCTTTGGCGATGCTATGCAGGATTTGATTGATGAAGATGTCGTCAAAGTTGTTTACCGACCAGCGGTTTTCTTGGATGATCGAATTCCAGGCTCAAACTCGGCCCGGGCGCTAAATGCCCTTGGCTGCGCCATCAATCAGGACAAAGGTTTTGAGTACAAGGCATTGGTCTATGCAGCACAGCCAACCACTGAAGGGCAGGGCTGGACAGATGGTCAGCTCACCAATCTTGGAGCTGCTGCTGGCGTAGCGGATCAAGATGCCTTCGCTGCCTGTGTTGCAGACGGCGACCACCTCAAATGGGGAGCGGTAGCAGATGAGGCGTTTGGCGCTTCTGGCGTCTCCTCAACCCCAACCATTCGACTCAATGGAACCGAAATCCCAGCCGAACTGATTTCAAACGCTGACCCAGAAGCCTTTATCGCTTGGGTGAAAG
>JBEAZM010000123.1:0-4082 GCA_041170125.1 Actinomycetota bacterium | reverse complement strand
TGTTCTTCTGGCGGATTCATATGGACTCTCTCTGCTTTAGTTGTTCTAATCTTAAATAATATGAAGTGGTTAGTGAACTACTCAAAGCCCCGCCTATGCGGATAGTCGGTTTTTACACACGTAAATGCCCGCCTAACTGCCTAGGCGGGCATTTACGTGTGTTAACTAACTAATCACGAAGTTTTCAACACCCCAAATGCCATTTCGTATGCTTTGACTCGTTTTCAGCGCAGTCTCGGACAGGAAAAAAGTTGCTCAAAGTTATTCGCAAATTCACAATCGCAGCTGCGGCTGTTTACCTATTGCTGTGGGGTCTAACCACTTTCATCAACTACCCAAATCCAGTCGCGGCAGTGCGACTAGGAATTGCCCAACCGAGCGACACCGGCAAGTTGATGCCAGCCGAAGAGATTTCAGCACTGCGCCCAATTCCATGGAATAGCGGGCCAAAACTTTCCGAAATGGAAGTAAATTTCATGGGCGAGAAAATTGGTTTGTATGACTTTTTAACCGCGACTGACACAAACGCTTTTCTCGTGATAAAAAACGATGTAATCATCAGTGAGATATACCTAAACAACTTCGATGAAGAATCCCAACTACCTTCCTACTCGGTCGCAAAATCGGTTGTCGCAATTTTGGCTGGGCAATTAATCAACGAAGGAAAACTCGACGAGACTGACACGTTCGTTAAGTGGTTTCCGGAATACCAAACCGGCACTGCCTACGACGAAATCACAATCGCCCAACTATTAGATATGTCGAGCGGCGTTGCGGTTGCCGACAACTATCCAGATGGGCCAGCTGGTTGGGGTAACCCGATTGCTCAAATGTATGCAACCACCGATATTCCAAATTTCATCAAGAACCACCGAGATCTGTATTGGGCACCAGGAACTGATTCGGAATATCGCAGTGTCGACACCCAGATGGTTTCTATGGTGCTTGAAAAAGTCTCTGGGAAATCGCTTGCCACATTGGTCACGGAAAGATTGTGGACCCCACTTGGCATGGAGCATTCAGCCACTTGGAACTTGGATCGACCTGAAGGAACAGCAAAAGGCTTCTGTTGTTTAAATGCCAGTGTCCGAGATTTCGCAAAACTAGGTAAAGCCCTAAACGATGCCTTGCAAGGTGAATCTTTTGCCACTATCTCGCCGAATTGGGCCGATCGAATGGCAACCAGCAGAACCACGCTAGACCACGAATGGGGCTACGGAGCTTTCACTTGGCACCCTTTAGCAAATATAAATCTCTACCTCGGGCTGCATGGCCAGTACGTGTACATGGATCCAGAACAAGATGTCGTAATCGTAAAACTTTCGAATAGTTTGTCAGAGGCTGAGAATCCTGATGTAACCGAAGTCTTTCGCCAGATAGTTCTTGCAATTCAAAATTAACTTACGAAAACATCCGTTTGAAGTTGCCAAACCCCATAAGGGCTGGGGTAACCTCCCCTTCACAAACTAGATACACCGTAAGGGGTGAAAATCCGTGAGGACCCTGGTCATTGGAGCAGGTGGAGTCGGACGGGCAATTTTGAACATCGCTGCAAGGCGAGATTTCTTTTCCCATATGGTCATCGCTGACTACACGCTTGAGAAAGCTCAAGCCGCCGTTAAACGGCTGAATGATGACCGATTTTCAGCAGCTGAAGTGAACGCTTCAGACCTCGAGGCAATTCGAGAATTAATTAGAACTACAAAACCTGACATTGTCGTAAACGCGGTCGATCCACGATTCGTCATGCCAATCTTTTTGGCTTGCGAACTCGAGCGAGTCAACTACATGGATATGGCAATGTCGCTATCGCGTCCGCACCCATTGTTGCCACATTCTGAATCTGGCGTGAAATTGGGTGACGAGCAATTCGCTCGCGATTGGAACTGGTCCGAGCGTGGCATCTACGCATTGGTTGGCATGGGTGTTGAACCAGGCATCAGTGATGTTTTTGCGCGTTACGCCTCTGATGAGTTGTTCAGTCGAATCGACGAAATCACAGTTTTTGACGGTTCAAACATGACAGTGGAGGGTTACGACTTTGCACCTTCATTCTCAATCTGGACAACCATCGAAGAATGCTTAAACCCTCCGCTCGTTTGGGAGGATGGTCGCGGCTGGTACACCACCGAGCCATTTAGTGAACCTGAATTCTTCGATTTCCCAGAAGGCATTGGGCCAGTTGAATGTGTGAATGTTGAGCACGAAGAAGTTGTATTAATTCCACAAAAAGTTGATGCGAAAAAAGTCAACTTTAAATATGGACTAGGCACCGAATTCATTGACATTCTAAAGACCATTCACAAATTAGGAATGGATCGAAAAGAAACTGTTGAGGTTCAAGGTATCAGCATTTCACCACGCGATTTGCTCGCTGCCTCACTACCTGATCCAGCCACACTTGGTGAACGCATGAAGGGTAAAACTTGTGCGGGAACTTTGGTTAAAGGTTTAGACAAAGAAGGCAAACCTCGAGCTGTCTATCTCTATCACGTGGTTGACAATGAATGGTCAATGCAGGAGTACGGTGACCAAGCCGTAGTTTGGCAAACCGCTCTCAACCCAGTCATCGCCATGGAATTGCTACACGCTGGAGTTTGGCAGCCAGAAGGTGTCAACGGCCCAGAGTGGTTCGATCCAAAACCATTCCTCGAAAAAGTTTTCGAGTATGGCTCTGAATGGAAGATGCGTGAAGAAGACGCGTCAGACATAACTGTATAAATAAGTGTTCGATGGGTGGAACCAGTTCTTCTGGTTCCACCCATCTGCATATCTGAAAGCAAATTAGTACTCTGCCCCCATGGCCAAAACCAAACGACCATCAATCTTTAGTCGGCTTAATCGAAACGAACGAGTCCGCGTCGCAGATTTCCTCCGGGAAGAAACTGTTGGCGGAATTCTGTTGCTCGTCGCTGGTGCGATTGCAATCATTTGGGCGAACTCGCCCTTCGGTGATTTTTATCAAGAGCTGAGTCAAACCAAAATTGGATTTGAATCAATCGGCCTCAAGATGTCGCTTGCCCATTGGGCGGCTGACGGCCTTTTGGCACTGTTCTTCTTGGTCGTCGGTTTTGAACTTAAACATGAATTTCTGCATGGCTCGCTCTCGGACCCAGCAAAAGCGGTTGTCCCCATTGCTGCAGCAATCGGCGGCATGGTGTTGCCCGCAATCATTTACTTTGCAGTGGCATCCGGAAACGGTGGCGAATACATCCACGGTTGGGGCATACCGGTAGCGACCGACATTGCTTTCGCTTTGGCGGTGCTAGCTGTTTTTGGCAAGCACTTGCCAGTTGAACTTCGAGCTTTTCTTCTAACGCTCGCGGTAGTGGATGATCTTGGAGCCATCACCATCATTGCAGTTTTTTACTCCAAAGGCTTCTATGCCGGTTTCTTCCTACTCACAATCGCGAGCCTGGCGCTTTACGGACTTGGCCAGTTTTTGCGGTGGCGTTCGTTGTGGTTCTACGTACCTGTAGGACTAGCCGCGTGGACCTTTATGTACCTCAGTGGCGTGCACGCGACAGTTGCTGGCGTGTTAATCGGTCTTTTGACGAGCGCTAAGAAAAAGGATGGAGAAAACAAGTCACCGCTAGAAAAAGCTTCACATGCACTGCACCCTTGGTCAGCAGGTTTTGCCGTTCCAGTTTTTGCATTCTTTGCCGCTGGAGTTGATTTGCGGGGCGTCGGTTTTGCAGAAAATCTTTCCTCCCCAATCTTCATTGGAATTGTTCTCGGTCTTGTTCTCGGTAAACCAATCGGCATCCTGGGCGTTTCGTGGTTGCTCGCCAAGTTCACGAAGGCAGAACTTGCTGAAGAAATCTCCTGGCGCGATGTTTTTGCGGTTGGCGTACTTGCCGGAATTGGGTTTACGGTGGCGTTGCTGATTGCCGAGCTTGCTTTCTATGGGGATGCCGCACTAACGAACACTGCGAAAGTTGGAGTGCTATCGGCGAGTGCTGTTGCAACCCTGTTGGCCATAGGGATACTGCAATTCAGTAAGCGTGGAGTCAAAAAGTGAATGTTCGTGAAATCGTAGACATGCACCCAAACGGGCAGAATGTTGCAGCCGCATTAGACGC
>JBEAZM010000122.1:0-3286 GCA_041170125.1 Actinomycetota bacterium | reverse complement strand
GAGAATCCAAGTCATCGACAACTCTTAGTCAACGGTGCGATTGTTGATTTAGGTGGTCGGCATCTGGATGCAGTGCTCTCAGTCTCTGCGAATCGAATTGTTGTAACCGCGTATAACAAACCTTGGGAGCTTGAGGTTTTCGAAATCTCAGGTGACTCGGTAACGAGCCTGAGTGACCCACATGGGTTTGCGATGGCGATTGCGGATGACGAGTACGCGATTGTGATTCAGCATGATTTAGTAAATGAATTGACTCGCTACCTAGTTAAACGTGGAAATGAAACCATTCATGAGATTGCGACACATGCTAAGACTCCGATTGTTGCAGCAGCTCCAAAAATTCAACAAACTTCAGGTGGACTGGCTACAGCAGTGCTGATGCCAGAAGGCCACACAGCAGGATCACACAAACTCCCTGTGGTCGTAGCAATTTATGGCGGACCACATCACAGTGAAGTGATTGCCAGTCGGTTGAGTTTTGCGGATGACCAGTGGTTAGCAAATCAAGGTTTTGCAGTTGTAATCATCGACAACAGTGGCACGCCTGGCCATAGCCCGGAATTCGAACGCCGCGTGGTTAATGACCTGTCAGAAGTTGTGTTAGCAGATCAGGTATCTGCACTCACCGAATTAGCAGCACTTTATCCAGACTTGGATTTAGACCGAGTAGGCATTCACGGCTGGTCATTTGGCGGCTACCTCTCAGCTCTTGCCGTGCTGGATCGGCCTGATGTTTATAAGGCTGCTTGGGCGGGAGCACCGGTGACCGACTGGCGGCTTTACGACACCGCCTACACCGAGCGTTATCTTGGCGACCCGAATCAGCAACCTGAGGTATATGCGGCAAACTCGCTAATTCCAAGAGCTGTGAAACTCGAACGGCCGTTGATGCTGATTCACGGTTTGGCCGATGACAATGTTTTAGCGGCACATTCGCTGCAACTCTCAGGGGCGTTACTCGCCGCCGGAAAGGCTCATCAGTTTCTTCCACTAGCTGGCGTATCGCATATGACGCCCCAGGTTGAAATCACAAAAAACTTGATGCTACTCATGCGAGATTTTTTCAAAACGCACTTGGCGTAAGTTAAATAAAAAAGCCGACCCGAAGGTCGGCTTTTTTATTTAACTTCATTCAGAAACGAAGTCGGTGCCGGTTGTAGGTCCTGCTGCAGCTGGCCGTTCATCCACTAGTGCGGTTGCGGCTGGCAAATCACGGTCATCATGCGCCCGTCGCAACACCAGCTTTGTCTGGGTACGGACTTGTGGGAAGTGGCACGCAACCTGGTGTCCCGGTGCGATCTCAATAGGTAGCGGCATTTCGCTTGCACACTTGTCTTGGGCAAATGCACAACGGGTGCGAAAAACACAACCACTCGGTGGATTCAACGGGCTTGGCAAATCACCGTGTAACAAGATCCGTTCACGCTGACGCTCGGCGATTGGGTCCGGAACTGGCACTGCCGATAACAAAGCTTGGGTGTACGGATGCTGCGACGCTTCATACAAAGTGTTGCGGTCAGCTATTTCCATAACATGTCCAAGGTACATAACTGCTACTCGATCTGAAATGTGACGAACGACCGAAAGGTCGTGTGCCACAAACAAGTAAGCAATGTTGAAGTCATTTTGCAAATCATCCAACAGGTTTACCACCTGAGCCTGGATTGAAACATCTAGTGCGGAAACTGGCTCATCTAGGACGATGAACGAAGGTCGTAGTGCGATAGCTCGAGCCACACCGATGCGTTGACGCTGGCCACCAGAGAAATCACCGGGATAGCGGTTGTAGTGCTCAGGGTTTAGACCCACTCGTTCCATCAGTTCCTGAACGGCTTTTTTAATGCCACCTTCTGGCTTCTCACCTTGAATTACAAACGGCGCACCAATGATGCTGCCAACTGTGTGACGCGGATTTAATGAGGAATATGGATCCTGAAAAATCATCTGCATACGTCGACGCAGCGGTCGCAACTCTTTGCGACTCATGTGGGTGATGTCTTGACCCTCAAAGTTGATGCTGCCGCCGGTTGGTTCGAGTAGCCGCAATACGGCTCTGCCGGCCGTCGACTTTCCACAACCAGATTCACCAACGAGACCCAATGTCTCGCCAGCATTCAAATCAAAACTAATGCCATCGACAGCTTTAACATCACCCGTTTTGACTGTTCGCAGTCCCTGCTTCATTACCGGGAACCACATCTGCAAATCGCGGACGCTTAATAGTGGTTCGGTCATGATTCAACTCCTGAAAGTCGAGCGCGAGCTACATCTTTGCGTTCCGCTGCACTCAAGTGGCAACGAACATCGTGGCCAGGCTCGGAAACTGTTAGGTCTGGCATCGTGGTTGCACATAGGTCGCCTGCAACTTTGTCTTTCGCAAAACAGCGTGGCGCGAATGAACATCCGGCTGGCAGTCGCAACAATGAAGGTGGTTGGCCAGGGATAGGGAGCAGTCGATCCGAAACCACATCGAGACGTGGCGCCGAACTCAATAAGCCAACGGTGTATGGCATCTCTGGTCGATAGAAAATATCGTGGACACTGCCGCGTTCAACCACTCGTCCGGCGTACATGACCATGACGTCATCTGCGACATCAGCAACAACACCAAGATCGTGGGTGATGACAATGACAGCAGAATTGAATTCTTTCTGGACATCCGAAATTAAAGCCAAAATCTGAGCCTGCACCGTCACATCGAGTGCAGTGGTTGGTTCATCAGCAATCAGCAAAGCTGGATTGTTCACTAGAGCCATTGCAATCATTGCACGCTGACGCATACCACCAGAGAATTGATGCGGAAAGTCTTTGGCCCGCTTAGCTGGTTCTGGAATTCCAACCCGATCTAGCATTTGAACAGCATGGTCAAAAGCTTGTTGCTTTGAGACTTTGTTGTGAACCAAGTAGGCCTCAGCGACCTGATCGCCCACAGTGAAGAATGGATGCAACGACGACATTGGATCTTGGAAAATCATTGCCATGTCGTTGCCGCGATGCTTGCGCACAGTGTCGTCGCTGGCTGTAATTAAGTCATCTCCCCCGACAATGACCTCGCCGCTGATTTTTGCGCGACGCCGATTCAACAAACCCATGATTGCAAGGCTGGTAACAGATTTTCCGGAACCAGATTCACCAACAATCCCAAGAGTGCGGCCACGTTCGAGTTCAAAGCTCACACCATCGACAGCTTGCACCAAGCCATCGTCGGTTGGGAATGCGACTCGTAAATCTCTTACCTGTAGAAAACTCATGACACCCGCACTCGAGGATCGATAACTGCATACAA
>JBEAZM010000121.1:0-3159 GCA_041170125.1 Actinomycetota bacterium | reverse complement strand
ATGCCGTACTAGACGATGCCGTAAAAGTGCTGTCGAACGTCGTCCAAGCTGAAGCTCCTGTGGGTGGTGAAGACGACTTCAAAGTCTTGCATGAGGTTGGGTCGATTCGTGACTTTAAAGCCGAAGGAATCGAAGTCAAAGATCATGCTGAGTTAGGTGCCATTCTTGGCGCTATTGATATTGAGCGTGGAGCAAAAGTTTCTGGTTCCCGTTTCTACTACCTGACCGGCCAAGGTGCGTTGCTCGAACTCGCACTAATCAACCTCGCAATGGCAATGGCCACAAAAAATGGTTTTACCCCAGTGATTCCACCAGCTTTGGTTAAGCCGCAGGCAATGGAGGGCACCGGTTTTCTAGGGCAAGCAGCTGAGAATGTTTACCGACTAGAAGCTGATGATATGTATTTGGTTGGAACTGCCGAGGTTCCGTTGGCCGCGATGCACATGGATGAGATTTTGGATGCGAAATCATTGCCATTGCGCTACGCCGGCTACTCCCCTTGTTTCCGTCGTGAGGCTGGCAGCCACGGCAAGGACACAAAAGGAATTTTCCGAGTTCATTGGTTCGATAAAGTCGAAATGTTCTCGTACTGCGCGGTCGAGGATGCGGAAGCTGAGCACGCCAAACTTTTGCAGTTTGAACGTGAGTTTCTCGAAGCACTCGAATTGCCGTATCGCGTGATTGATGTTGCAACCGGTGATTTGGGTTCATCCGCCTCTCGTAAGTTTGATTGCGAAGCCTGGTTCCCAAGCCAAGAGCGCTACCGCGAACTCACCAGCACCTCAAACTGCACCACCTTCCAATCGCGCCGATTGAAAATTCGCACTAAAGGTGCCGAAGGCACAGTGCCAGTTGCAACCTTGAATGGCACTTTGGTGGCGATTACGCGAACGATTGCGGCAATTTTGGAAAATCATCAACAAGCAGATGGCTCGGTTCGAGTTCCAACTGCACTACAGCCATTCTTAATGGGAATGACTGAACTTAAACCTCTTGCATAGGAGAACCCATGGCCAAGTTGGCTCGAATCGGTGCTGCACTTTTAGTTTTGCTTTCGAGTTTCGCTTGGGCGGGCAGTGCTGCGGCTGAAACAGTTGAGCGAATTTCGCTTTACGACATCAAAGTAAATGTGGACTCAACCGGTGTTGTCACCTTCACTGAAAGAATCGTTTACAACTTCGGTGATGCCGCAGACAAGCACGGCATTTATCGCTATGTGCCAGCTGAGGATGAACTTTCTGATGGTTCTTCCCGAGTTTATGAGGTGACTCTGGGCGGAATTGCATTAAATGGTCGGTCCGTTCCATTCGAAGAGTATTACGAAGGTTCAAATTTAGTTTGGAAAATTGGCGATCCAGACGCATTCGTTTCAGGCACGCAGATTTATGAGATTCAATACTTCGTCAAGGGCGCTTTGCATCCCTTCAGCGACACCGAGGCTGCCGATACAAACGGTCGGGCCACGGCGGGTGACTATGACTTCTACTGGGATGTCATCGGTGACGGGTGGAATATCCCAATCGACAACGTTTTCGTGGAGTTCTACCACCCCGGTACGGTGCTAAGCACTGATTGCTACCCAACTGCAGGCACAGTTTGTGATTTTGATTCAACAACTTTCGAGGCGAGTGAGTTGGAGGCTTTTGAGCCGCTGACAGTTTCGGTTTGGTATCCGAAAGATGCTTTTTCCGTTGCTCTCACTGAAAACATCCGACCCCCATTTAGCGAACAGTTCAATTCAGGTCTGCCTTTTGGATTGGCTTTAGCGGCTGCTGTTGGTGCAGTTCTTGTTTCGGTGATCCTGCGAGTTCGTGGCTCGATTCGTCAATTCAAAATTGCTGAGTTTGTGAGATTTGAAGTTCCAGAGAATTTGCGACCAGCGGAGATAGCTGTGAGCATGGATGGCAGATTTGATTCGAAGGATTTGACGGCAACTTTGTTGGATCTTGCCACCCGCGGATATCTCCGAGTGGATTTAGTGGAGAAAGACATCCAAATCACCAAACTTAAAGAATTCAGTGATGTTGCCGATTGGGAATTAGTGCTTTTGAAGGCGATTTTTGGCGGACAAAACAGTGTGGTGTTGGATAAGTATGAATCCCGCATCGAAAAAGGTGTATCGCGAGCGAAAGAGATTTTGCTAAAAGAAGCTGCTGCCTCTGGTCGTCGTCCGTCAAACATTAATTCGAAAAAGATTTTGTTTGTGGTCACCGGAGTTGTATCGCTACTGCTGTTTTTCCCAATCGTTATTGGTGTCGTAGCCAACATCGGCTTCTTGACTGGTCTGCTTTTGCCGGTTACGGCTGTGGGTATTGTGCTTTCGCTAATCGGAGGTCTTTCCACGCCACAACAACACACTGAAAGGTCCGCCGAGTTCCTTGGTGCGGCTCGTGGATTTAGGCGAGCATTAGATACTGATGCCGCGAGCGATCGGCGCGAGTACGCCCAAAAGAGCGGTATTGATTCGGGCAAAATGTTCGCAACCTTTTTGCCGTTTGCAGTCATATTTGGACTTGAAAAAGCTTGGCTCGCAGCCCACCCAGAAATCACTGCTGCAGCCATGGCCACATACGGAATTTATGTTGGCGACTTAAATAGATTTGATGATCGAATTAACGATTTCACATCCGCCGTCGGAAGTTCTATGACGAGCCCATCGAGCAGTAGCGGTGGTTCCTCCGGTGGTGGTGGAGGGGGAGGTGGCGGCGGTAGCTGGTAGTCGCTCTCTTAGCGAGTCAACAGCTCCGCAATCAAGTCTGCCACTGGGCTATCACTCGATTCACTGCTTACGAAATCAGCGGCGGTTTTAACCTCGGCGTGGGCATTGCCAACTGCCCAACCTTCGCGAGCCCAATGCAACATTGGAATGTCGTTTGGCATATCGCCAATTGCTGCGACTTCCTGAGATGTAATGCCTAATTGAGAAGAAAATTTCTCAAGCGCAGTGCCTTTATCAACACCTAATGCACTCATTTCGGCTAGTGGATAATTTTGGGCAGCGTGGTTGACTGTAATCACTTCACTAACCAGATTCTTAATTTCATAAAACCAGTCATCGGGATGCCATTTCGTCGTGTCAAATGGTTTGGCGATGAATTTTGTAATGTGTCCGAGCGCAATTAAATCTTTCACTTCAAAAGCTGGTACGGCCAATTCCCT
>JBEAZM010000120.1:0-4288 GCA_041170125.1 Actinomycetota bacterium | reverse complement strand
TAACGTAGCGGTGCCGGTACGAAGGGTGGGTTAAACCTTGCAACCTGCAGTGGCCCTGTTATCGCAAATCCATCCTGCACTAACGCAGCGCGCAACTTCGCAGCCTTGGCTTGCACCTTGGCATCATCAATCCCCCCACGAAAGCCGACCACAGCGAGCAGCTCCGCCGGCTGTTGACGAATCGACACACTCGTATTGCCACCGACTGGCAAGTCTTCAGCTCGCGATCCTGCTGGCATGATGAACTCAACTTGCCATTTGTTTTGCTCATGCTCCGTTTGTACAACCGGAGCAGTCATTGCGATTTGATTGGCGGATATATAGCGGAAAAGTTGAGAGAAACCTCGATTGGTCGCATCTCGCATTGCCCCAACCACTTCAACTGAAGCAATCGCAACCGCGGCATACTCCCGCAACTCGTAGCCGTCCCGTTTTTCAACCAGTCGGTACACCTGCTGCTCAGTCATGTATTGAGTGTATTCGCGAATTACCTGAGCTCTATGGAGTCAGCTGGATCTAACTTCAGCACCTTCAGAACTGGTATCAACGAACCGATGCCAACTCCAAACACTAAGAAAACTAGTAGTAGCGGAAGTAGGTCTAACCTGAACAAAACGATTTCCGTTTGGAAAACAGATTCGCCAAAGTTTCGAAAAGCGGGTGAGAAAATGAGGCTTAGAGCTATGGCAGCAGTCACCCCAAGTATCAGAACACCCACAACATCAAGAATTACTATTTTTGTGATATCGATTCGTCGAGCACCCGATGCTCGAGATAGCCCAAAAAGCCACATTCGGTCCCGAATTATGAAGAGTTCAGCCACCGCAACAGCCAAGGCAACCAGCGCCAGTGTCATCCACGCAATCACACTGTAGACCAACCGGATTCCATCGGTTGCTTCCCGCAAAGCGGAACCTTGGTCTATCCGATTCAGTAAAACCGCACCTTGCGGAACCAGCCCGTCTCTTTCAATCTCAGAACTGAAAGCCTGCCAGAGCGAATTGTTGAGTTCGTATGTGTAGTCATCAGCTTGATTTAGGTTTATGACTATCGCCCAGCGGGGTTCTTCAGTTGCTGCGAGACTCATTAAATCCAAATAGTCAGGGTGCAATACGAATCCTGGCCCGAGCGAACGTGACTCATAGTCGGTTACGGGACGCAAGGCATTTCTTGGAATCTTTTGCCCTTGTAAGCAAGTTTCAAAATTGATTTGAGAACCATCTAAGGGTTCTGTTTCTAGCGCAGCAGATTGAGCTTGGAAAACAAATATTTGTTGGTCACCAAGGTCAGAGTCTGGTGGGCATTCAATGTTTACCTGGGGAAATATCCGTACGTAACTGACTTTTGCAGAAGGAAAATTTTCCAGTGCCGCGGGGACCAGTGCAGTGAGGTCGGTCAAGGTGATGTTGAAGTCAGGTGAAAATTCAGCTGTATAAACACCCTTCAATCCCAACTGCCCCTCGACTGCTCTGTCAAGGTCGTTTTGAGCAGCGCGTGACAATTCCGAGAGCACAAAAAAAACTAAAACTCCAGTAGCGACTAAACCGACGAGCATGAGATATTTCAGCCGACTGTTTCGACCTAATAAAAACGTAAAACGTATGAGTTTTTTGCTCATGGCGAAATATCATCCCCCACAAGACGACCTTGGGAGATTTGGATTTTCCGCTCGGCAAGACTCGCGAGTTGTGGGTCATGGGTAACCATCACAACTGTTGTCCCGAGATCGCGAGGTAGTCCGAGAAGAATTTGAGTTACTTCAAAACCGGTTTCTTCATCTAAATTTCCGGTGGGTTCGTCGGCAACCAGTAATCTCGGATTGAACAAAATGGCCCGAGCTATAGCGACTCTTTGTCGCTGACCGCCAGACATTTGCCCCACTTTTCGGTTCCTAAGTTCAGGTATGCCCACAAGTTCAAGCGCATATTCGGCTTTCGCTATTGCTTCTTTTCGCCGAAAATCAGAACGAAAATACCAAGGTACTAAAACGTTATCCACTGCTGTGAAATTCAACTCCAAATTAAAAGACTGAAACACAAGTCCGATGGATTTGCTTCGCAGGGCCGAAAGTTCATTATCTGACAATAGGTCAATAGCTTGGCCCCAATAGTGAATTGTCCCTGAGGTGGGTTTTCGCATGGCCGCCAAAAGAGTCACAAGGGTCGACTTGCCAGATCCTGACCTTCCAATCACAGCAGTGGATGTCGCTTGCGGAAAACGTAGATTTACGTCCTCCAAAGCTTTCACTCGACCTGCTGCGGTCGAATATTCGTACCCAACATTTTTAAATACGATGTCAGTAGAACCAAGAGTCACGATTACGGCGCTTCATCGAACGAGAGCAGAGTTTCATTTCCCTTTAAGCCAGCAGTGACAATTCGAACAACACCATCGGTTGCTCCCACTTTTACAACTTGTAAGCGAGAGGTATTTCCATCTTTCACTCTTACGGCGTAGTTGAGTCTGTCTTCCGTGACAGCAATAAATTTCGCTGGAACCGCAATCACATTTTTCACTTCGTCTGACGAAATTTTTAATACGACAGGAAGTCCGGGAACTGTTTCTATCTCTTGGGGAATTCGACAATACAAAAGAGCCTCGGTATTGGACTCCGAAATTTCATTCCACAAAGATTCACATTCAGCTGTTTCAGTGCCAAAGAGAGTTTCAACGTTGACAAGCCCACTGTATTTTGAGGATTCGACTCTTAGATGCTGCAAAGGCGTTAGAGAAACTACAGCGGCTAAACCGCTTTGTTTCACAAAATAATAATCACCTTTCGAAAGTAAGACACCAGAAACAGGTGCACTCACATCGCCTTGATGTTTATATAGAAAATCTAACTTCGAATCCTTAATGGACCCAGGGTCTTTTTCCATTTGGGCCTTTAATGAAGATGGATCCGGCCGATACGAACCAATCACCTGACCTCTTTTAACGCGTGAACCTAACTCGATTGTTGGTTTAAACACAGCATCTTTCGGAATTTCTATGCCAACGACAAAAGAATTAATTGTCGTTCCATTGAGTTGCATATTTATTTGAAAATCACGAGGCTTCACTACGTGTTCCGAATAATCAGAGGAATCTTGATACGGGATTTCTATCTCTGATTCCGTTGCTACCTGACTTTGGCAGGCTGTAAGAATCATCAGACTCAATAGAAAACTTAACCTGAATGGATGCCTCATGACCGGTTGACGGCATCCGCAATAGTGTTCTCATAGAGGTCAAATCCAGGTGTCACTGGAACCATAACCCCGCAAGTTCCCGGCCAGGCAAGAAGGTCACGTAGAGCTGTGATTTCGCCCGTCGCTATTGCCTCTTCATAATCATTAATATCTTCGGACATTATTTCGGCCACGTTCTCGATTGGGTTGTCTGGAAGTGAGATTTTTGCCATCTCAGTAATTTCGCCGGTGTTCAACCAAATATCATAAACATTGTATGCGGCTCGACAGATCTCAAAATTGTGAACAGCCAACTGCAGTTTACGAGCCTTTATTTGTTCCTCTCCAGCCCAGAACTCTTCTACAGATTTAAGGCCTAACACTTCTCTCGCTATATCTTGATTCAACCCTTGAAGTTCTGGGTAATCAGCGGGATCGAGACTAGGAGTCGTAGAACAACCGGTTGCGAGAGTCAAAAGCGCTAAAGCAACTACGAGTGAACGTTTCAAGACTGTCTCCAATTACGTTAAAAAGAACTTGAGAACTTTTTATTTGTGCGTGACTTTGTAGGTGAGCACCATGTTGCCATCGCCCGGCCATAGCCCATTGCAATTCACAGATGTTGATGGCTTGATTTTGAAAGTGTAATCCGAAGACAAGACATTCGACCAACTCACGGTGCCAGATGTGCCAACTGTCTTCCAACCGAGTTGATTACCTTGCGCCGAATAGACGTTCACAGCCTGAACAACGTTCACTGAATCTGAGACTTTTATAAATGAGAGGGTTCCTGTTGAGGCATGAAAGAAAGTTTTTAGAGTGTCCGTAATTGTGGCATCACAACTCACCGTTTTTTCGTACGGCCCTTGTGTGACTGCACTTGCTGTAGTTGGTAGACCGAAAGTGTAGAAAAAAGCAGCAATTGCTAGCACGACATATTTTTTCATGGTGCCCCCGTCAAGTATCAATGATGTGTGTGAGGCTACATGCCGGCTTATCGAATGTCAACGAACCGCCTCATCGAAGCCAACCCAGCGTGGTGAAAGGCATTAAAAATGGCTTATCTCTTCGCAAATCTAATCGCTGACAATTCGTAAGACTCTTCTACGAGGTGTTGC
>JBEAZM010000119.1:0-6552 GCA_041170125.1 Actinomycetota bacterium | reverse complement strand
TCTACATGACTTCTGCCACCCCTGCGCTTGGCCCTAACACTCGACTGATGCTGGTTGATGGCCATTCGTTGGCATACCGTGCTTTTTACGCGTTGCCGGTTGAGAATTTTGCGGCACCGGACGGTAGCCCAACCAATGCGATTCAAGGTTTCACTTCAATGCTGTTACAGGTTATTGAAAGCGAAAAACCGACACATTTAGCCGTTGCTTTTGATGTCTCGCGGGAAACTTTTCGGAGGGCTGAATTTCCGGATTACAAGGCAAACCGAGCGAAATCACCTGTGGAATTCAAACCTCAGGTAGACGATATAAAGAACCTACTAGATGCTTTCGGCGTAGTGCACTTGGCCGTAGATGGTTTCGAAGCTGACGACATCATTGCCACACTAGCTACGAGTGCTGCTGAACAACTAGCTGAAGTATTGATTCTTACTGGCGATCGGGATTCACTGCAATTGGTCAATCCGCACATCACAGTCCTGTACCCAAAGCGAGGTGTCTCCGACATGGCTCGAATGACACCTGCTGCCGTCGAAGAAAAATTCGGGGTGCGCCCAGATCAGTACGCTGATTTAGCAGCGTTGCGAGGCGACACCAGCGACAACCTTCCCTCAATCCCAGGGGTCGGCGACAAGACAGCCGCTAGTTGGTTGCAGCAGTATTCAAATCTAGATGGACTGATTGAAAACGCGGACCTGTTGAAGGGCAAAGTTGGCGAAGCATTTCGAGCACATGTGTCACAGGTTCAAATGAATCGCCGACTTACAGAATTAGTCAAAGATGTGCCGTTAAACATTGAACTATCAGAGCTAGAGATCTTGGGAGGTTCATCAACCGCAATCTCCGATCTGTTTGATCGCTTTGGATTTAAGCAACTCCGTCCTCGCGCACTCCGGGTATTCGGCGGAGAGAGCGAGCAGGAAGTAGAAGTTGGTGCAAGGCCAGACATTGCGGCTGTTGGTTATACCGCCAATGAACTTGTGTCGACATTGCGAAATTTAGCTGACGACACTTTCGTAGGAATTGCCACCGGATTTAATGGAGTCGAGTTAGCTGAAATCTCGTTTGCTTCGAAGCAAGGGGTGTTGACTCTCAATCCTGCGAAACTTTCGGGCACTGATTTGATTTCGATTCATGATTCATTGGCTTCTACAGATTTTGCTTGGGTCGCGCATTCAGCAAAGCCATTAATCAAGTGGCAAATGGCTGCTGGTTTCAACGCTGAGGGACTTCAGGGCGATACGGAACTACTGCAATACTTAATCAACCCCAGTTTGCGTGGATTAGATCTTGCAACTTGTGTCGAGCGAACTTTGCATAGATCTTTGAAATCTGACACCAAAGAAATGTCGCTCTTTGAAGAAGCAGATTTTGCCACCGCCGAAAGCGCGATTGCGGTTTATGAATTGTGGCAGGAGTTGTCTCGAGAACTAGAGCCAGTGACGGCGAAATTGCTTTCTGAGATTGAGTTACCGCTTCTTAAGCTGATTGCTGAACTCGAATACACCGGTATTGCTGTGGACTTAAATCTGCTGCGGGAGCTCGAAAATGAGTTTGGTTCAGTTATGGACTCCGCTGCGACAAACGCCCAAGCGGAAGCTGGTACGACATTTAACCTTGCCTCACCAAAGCAGCTGCAAGAAGTTCTATTCGAAAACCGTGGCTTGCCAAAAACAAAAAAAATCAAAACTGGCTACACCACAGACGCTGAGGCGTTGCAGACTCTTTTCACCAATACAGGTGACAAAGTGGTTGCAGAAATTCTGCGGTGGCGGGAAGTGAGCAAGCTTCGTCAAACCGTCAACACGTTGATTCCATTGATAGATGGTGAAGGTCGGATTCACACCACACTTTCGCAAACAGTTGCGGCGACTGGCCGACTTTCGAGTCAGGAACCAAATCTGCAAAATATTCCGATTCGAACGGCCGAGGGTAGAAAAATTAGGTCGGCTTTCATTGCTGGCAAGGACTTTGCTGGGTTATTAACGGCGGATTATTCCCAAATAGAAATGCGCATCATGGCGCATCTTTCAAACGATGAAGGTTTGATCGCGGCTTTTAACTCGGGCGAAGATCTGCACACCACTATGGCGAGTTTGGTGTTCGGGGTGGCGCCAGATGAAGTGGATGCAGACATGCGCCGCCGCATTAAAGCTATGTCCTATGGACTGGCTTATGGTCTCGGTACATTTGGATTATCGCAGCAGTTGGGGATATCAAATCCTGAGGCGAGCGCCTTGATGGAGAAGTATCTCGAGCGCTTTGGCGGAATTCACGATTATTTAAACCGCGTAGTTCGGGAAGCACGAACCAACGGATACACCGAAACCATGTTTGGTCGACGACGGTATTTGCCAGACCTTCAGAGCGATAAAGCCGCAGTTGCGGCTGCAGCAGAACGGATGGCTTTGAACTCTCCAATCCAGGGCAGCGCTGCGGATATCATCAAAATCGCGATGCTCAACGTTGCGCGAGAGTTGGAACAACAGGGCCTACGTTCGCGGCTTTTGCTCCAGGTACACGATGAATTGGTACTTGAAATTGCGAGCGGGGAGCGCGAGCAGGTTGAGCAGTTGGTGCGCGAAGGTATGGCGAATGCCGCTGAATTAGCAGTCCCACTGGATGTCAGCGTTGGTTTTGGGGCAAATTGGGACATTGCTGGTCACTAGTTGGTCAAGCGAAGTTCGATTTGTGGTCTAAAATTCGCAGGCTTTTGGTCGGAACAGACAGAGAATCTGACCCAGAACCTTGGTTCTGAAGCTACCTCAACTCCAAACAACCGGAGCTATTACTCCATGACCAACAACAACATCGCTGTCAACGACATCGGAACTGTTGAAGATTTCCTTGCGGCGATCGATTCAACTCTCAAGAACTTCGATGATGGTGACCTTGTAGAAGGCATCATCGTAAAAGTAGATCGTGACGAAGTTCTGCTCGACATCGGCTACAAAACTGAAGGTGTTATTCCTTCCCGTGAACTTTCCATTAAGCATGACATTGACCCAACCGCAGTTGTAAAGGTTGGCGACACTGTTGAGGCACTTGTACTTCAAAAAGAAGACAAAGAAGGCCGCTTAATCCTCTCCAAGAAGCGTGCACAATACGAACGTGCTTGGGGCGACATTGAAAAAATTAAAGAAGCCGATGGTGTTGTTAAAGGCACCGTTATTGAAGTTGTCAAAGGCGGCTTGATTCTCGACATCGGATTGCGTGGCTTCTTGCCAGCATCCTTGGTTGAAATGCGTCGAGTTCGCGACCTTGCTCCTTACATTGGCAAAGAAATCGAAGCCAAAATCATTGAGCTGGATAAGAACCGCAACAACGTGGTTTTGAGCCGTCGCGCATTCCTCGAGCACTCCCAGAGCGAATCCCGCACCACTTTCTTGTCGAATCTCGCTAAGGGCCAGATCCGCAAGGGCGTTGTTTCCAGCATCGTTAACTTCGGTGCATTCGTTGATCTTGGCGGCGTAGACGGTCTCGTCCACGTTTCAGAGCTCTCCTGGAAGCACATCGACCATCCAAACGAGGTTGTCGAAGTTGGTATGGAAGTAACTGTTGAGGTTCTAGAGGTCGAGCACGATCGCGAACGCGTTTCGCTCTCTCTCAAGAGCACCCAAGAAGATCCATGGCAGCACTTTGCTCGCACCCACCAACTTGGCCAAATCGTTCCAGGTAACGTAACCAAGCTGGTTCCATTTGGTGCTTTCGTTCGCGTTCAGGACGGTATCGAGGGTCTAGTTCACATCTCTGAATTGGCAGAACGTCACGTTGAAATCCCAGAACAGGTTGTTCAGGTCAACGACGAAGTTATGGTCAAGGTCATCGATATCGATCTAGAGCGTCGCCGGATTTCGCTTTCCTTGAAGCAGGCCAATGAGTCTGGTGTGGGCGACGCCTCAGAAGGCTTCGATCCATACCTATACGGCATGCCACCTTCATATGACGAAGCCGGTAAGTACATCGGCCCAGACGGCTTTGATCCTGAAACTGGCGAATGGAAGCCAGGCTCTGAAGATCAGCGCTCGGAATGGGAGAAGCAGTACGCCGAAGCTCATGCACGCTGGGAAGCTCACCGCACCCAGCTAGCTGAAGCCACCGCAGCCGAAGAAGCAGCGGTTGCTGCAAGCGGCGAACCAGCTGCTGGCACGCTTGCAGATGATGAAGCCTTAACTGCTCTTAAAGAACAGCTCAACGGTTAATCACAGTTTAAGAGGTGACGGCGCATAAAGCGCCGTCACCTCTTTTTTAGTGGAGAATTAGCGGATGCGAAAAATTCTTGTCACCGGCCAAATTGGGTCTGGGAAATCAACTTTCGCAAAAGCTCTCGCTGGAACAACCGGTACTTATGTCGCTGCTGACGAAATCGTCCGCAACCTTTATCGGCAGCAACCCGAAATAATCGACGAAATCGAAACTGCACTCGCTGAATCATTTCGGAACCCGGCGGGGGAGTTTGATAAAGCAAAACTTGCCAATCGGATTTTCCAGGATGCCATTGCCCTAAGGACGGTTGAAAACATCGTGCATCCGTTGGTGGAAGAGAAAATTGCCGAACTATTGAGAGCGGCAAGGGGTGATCTTTTTGTGTATGAAAATGCGGTTATTAGAGATTCCTCAAAGATGACTGCTTTTGACGAGGTCATCATTGTTAAAGCAAGTCCTGAAGTGCGGCTTCAGCGGTTGCTTGGGCGCGGGCTCAGTCGAGCCGATGCCGAGCAACGCATTGCCACCCAACTTGAGACTGAACAGCTGTGGCCGAATGGTTTAGAAATTCTTAATGAAGGCAGTATTACTGAATTGCTTGAGCAGGCTCAGGCAATTCGAGATGAGCAGGTGCGACTAAATGGCTAGGGCAGTGGTTGATTTTGAGCGAATGCCTGGGCAGTTCGAAGTTGTTTCTGAATTTCAACCTTCAGGCGACCAGCCGACAGCTATTGCAGAAATCGTGACCCGACTAAATCGAGGCGATGAACATGTGGTTTTGCTGGGCGCTACCGGCACCGGCAAGTCTGCAACCACGGCTTGGGTAATTGAAAAAGTTCAACGCCCCACCTTGATATTGGTTCACAACAAAACACTTGCAGCTCAATTAGCCCAAGAACTGCGGGATTTTTTACCAAACAATGCTGTTGAGTATTTCGTTTCCTATTACGACTATTACCAGCCAGAGGCTTATATCCCACAAACCGATACTTTCATTGAGAAAGACAAACGAGTAAATGCGGAGGTTGAGCGGCTTCGACACTCGGCGACTTTCTCGCTTTTGACTAGACGCGATGTGGTGGTTGTTAGCACGGTTTCTTCGATTTACGGTCTTGGTACACCACAGGAATATGTAGATCAAATGGTGTTGCTGAAACGGAATCAGGAGATTGACAGAGATTCGCTGCTTCGGCGTTTCGTTGAGATTCAATACTCTAGAAATGACATCGCATTTGAGCGTGGAACTTTCCGGGTAAAAGGTGACACGGTCGAGATTTTTCCGGCATATGAGGAAAACCCTGTTCGACTGGAATTTTTCGGTGATGAAATTGATTCAATCATGGTGCTGGATCCAATCACTGGGGAAATAATCTCAACCCCGGAATTGATTCACATTTTTCCCGCTAGTCACTACATCGCCGGTCCAAATCGGCTACAGCGAGCTGTTGCCGATATCGAAGATGAGCTACAACTACGATTGAAAGAATTCGAATCACAAAACAAACTTCTCGAGGCCCAGCGCATCAAACTTCGCACCTCACACGATTTAGAAATGCTCCAGCAAATAGGAACTTGCAGTGGGGTGGAGAACTATTCGCGGCATTTTGATGGTCGTGCACCTGGCAGTCCGCCCAACTGTTTGTTGGATTATTTCCCGGAAGATTTTCTGGTCGTAATCGATGAGAGTCACGTAACTGTGCCGCAGATTGGGGCGATGTACGAAGGTGACGCCAGTCGCAAACGCACGTTGGTTGAACACGGCTTCCGGTTACCGTCCGCTATGGATAATAGGCCTTTGCGGTGGGAAGAATTTTTGGAGCGAAAAGGCCAGACACTTTATTTGTCAGCCACTCCTGGCAAATACGAATTAGCAGCGGTCAATGGTGATGTGGTTGAGCAAGTTATCCGACCAACCGGTCTGGTTGATCCTGAAGTGATTGTTAAACCCACTAAAGGTCAGATAGATGACCTGCTACACGAAATCAAGCTTCGCACCAAAAAAGATGAACGTATTTTGGTGACGACACTCACCAAGAAAATGGCTGAGGATTTAACTGACTTCTTAACCGAGCAAGGCATCAAGGTTCAGTATCTGCACTCAGAGGTAGATACTCTGCGACGAGTCGAGCTGCTGCGTGAACTCCGAATCGGTTTGTTCGATGTGCTCGTTGGTATCAACCTTTTGCGAGAAGGCTTGGACCTACCCGAGGTTTCTTTGGTTTCAATTCTCGATGCTGACAAGGCGGGTTTTTTGCGGAGCGCCACCTCGCTAATTCAGACCATTGGTCGAGCGGCACGAAACGTGTCTGGCCAAGTCCATATGTATGCGGACACAATCACCCCAGC
>JBEAZM010000118.1:0-3158 GCA_041170125.1 Actinomycetota bacterium | reverse complement strand
ATGGACTGCGAGCGTAACCGAATCCTGCAACTGTGGCAGGCATTGCGCTTGCGGCGACCAAAATCACAACCCGGCTGCCGAAGCGTGGAATTATTTTTCGGGATAAGGCATTACCGCTGATACCGCCAAGAGTGCCAAGCGCGAGGGCATACCCAAAAACTGCATCATTCGCTCCGATTTGTTGTTTGATTTCGGCAAAACGGGTGGCTGCCGAAATAATCCCAACGCCCATCGCAAAAAAGATGGCGAGAAGTGCAAGCCGAGCCGATTGATATTGCTGATTCGTTAGCGTCATTAGGGCGCAAGCCTAGTTTCGAAAGCCGCTGATTTTGCATGCCCTAGCCGATTGTGGATTGCAACGGCGGTTGGAATGGTGGTTTATTCGCAATCACTACTTGGCTCGAGTGCGGCTGCTGTCAGATTGTTTGCATTCGTGATTGCGGCACAAGCGAGTGACTCAACTCCCAGATATTTACTGGCTGGCGCTAATTCCCAAGATCCGTAACGCGTGAAGGTCGGAAGCTGGCTACCGCTGATAAAAGTTGTTTCCGAGTTGGTGATGCGAAACTGGAGTGTGGCAATCAAACCAAACTGTCCTTGTGGCATATCTGCCCACGGCCCTTGGCCTGCCCAAAGATTTCCTAAACCAAATAACACCGGTTTGTTGTTGATGATTTCAGCTGCCTGAAGTACGTGCGCATGATGTCCCACAACCGCATCAATAGCTGTCGATGCAGTTAGCGCCTCGGCGATTTCACGTTGTGTAGTGGTGACTGCGCTCTCGTATTCATTCCCCCAGTGCAATGAAATCACGACGACATCGGCACCGGCTGCTCGAGCTGCTGAAGCATCTTGTTTGATTTGCTCAAGGTCGATCAGGTTGGCTCGCCAAGTCTCGTCGCTTTGCAAATCGAGACCGTTGAAACTGTAGGTGTAGGCAAGGTTTGCCACTTCGATTCCAGCTTTTGCACGGTACCAACCGACTGAAGTTATCGCCGGACTTGGTCGTGTCCCAGAGGTGACCAGTCCGACTGCACGCATTTCCGCGTACGTCTCAGATATTCCGGTTACCCCTCGATCCAAAGTGTGATTCGAGACAACACTGCAGCCCTCAAAACCAATCTGTCGCAATGCTTTTGCAAGCTGGTAAGGGGTTGCGAATCTTGGGTAACTAGCTGGTGTGCCCCGCGTTAATGGCGTTTCCAAATGGCAAATGTCTATGGAATTTTGCAGGTACGGCCGGACCCGACGCAGTTGTTTATAAAAGTTGTAGCCAGAATCTGTGCGAGCTCGCAGGTACAAGGAGTTGTGTGTCAGCACATCACCACTGAAACTAATTTTGATATCGGTTGCAGGAAGTGGTGTGGCAGCAATACTGGCTGCTGTAGCAATCGCGAAGAGCAGACTGCTAACGGCAGCAACCAGCCAACGCATGGCTAGTTCTCGCCGTCGCGCCCGCGGGCATCCATTTCAGCAAGGAATTTTTCGACCTGAGCTGCGATTTCGTCACCCGAAATCATGTCGGCCTGAGTGATGCCACCGCGTTCAGCAACCATTTGATCAAATGATTCTTCAAGCGCCGCAACCACGGCCTGATTTTCGGCATTTCCAGAAATTTGTTCGTTCAATTCGGAGTCTGCCGAATCTGCAATATCCCGTAATTCATCGAGAGGAATTTCCAAACCGGTTACTTGCATAACTTCGGTGACTAGCGAGATTGAAGCCCGCGGGTAATCAATGTTTGCCAAGTAATGTGGAACGTGCGCAGCGAAACCGATTGCTTGGTTGCCTTCACGGCCAAGCTGGAGTTCTAAGTAAGCAGAAAATGAAGCGGGTATTTCCATGTCGCCAACCCAGGCTTTGCGATCTGCAACCAATTCTGGGTCGGTCGCATGGGCAGTGATTGGGACTGGTCGGGTGTGAGGCGACGGGAACGGAACGGCTTGAATGCCCACCACGAGTTCAACATTTAGATCCTCGACTAGCGTTGTGATTTCATCAACGATTGTCATCCAACCCAAGTCGGGTTCGGATCCATGCAACAACAGAAATGTGTTGCCATTGTCATCTGTACATTCCAGCAAATTTAGGAACGGCATTTCGACATCTTCAAAGTGGTCCGTCATGTAACTCATCCGCGGGCGGCGACCGCGGTAATCGAAAAGTAAATCAATATCAAAACTGGCAATCAGTCGATGCTCAGTGCTCTGCAAGATGTGATCAACTGCGATTCGCACAGCATTACCAGCATCTAGAAAGCCAGCAACGCCATGGACTAGCACGCGGGATTCAGCTTCGCTCGGAGCTGAAATCCATTCCAACAAGCTATCGTCATCAGGCTCTTCGATAGGTTCTTCTTGTCGTCTCCACATGTGCTTCACCTCCGCTTTTCGACTTTGTAACCCTCAGCCTAGTAGCCATTTCTGGCTTAAGGCATTTCGTGCTGATAAGTAGGCATTACTGCCGGTAGGTAAAACGTGCTCAAAAGGAATTTCATTCCTGATCAATTCCGCGGAAATATCGCGCGTAAGGTTGATTTCTCGGTATCGGAGGGATTTTTCTCGCCTAACCAGGTTTCCAAGTAGCCGCTCAAACCTGAGCCGCAGTTGCAGCCGGGATTGCATCATAAAACTTGGTTTAGCCGCCGCAGAACTTTTCAAGATGGCACTCGCGGCAGCCGCGGCGCCATCGCCAAATCCCGCAGTAGCAATTTCGCAATTTGCTTGTACAGCTGCCAGAGTCGAAGCTCCGCCAGTCAGGATTTGGTTTAACAGTGCGGCTAACTCTTCTGGCGCATCTGGTGAAACACTCCAACCGGCTTTCAATTTTGCAATCGCGTTTGCCCTTGCTTTTTGGTCATCGGTCACATTTGGTGCAGCTACATAGATTGCAGGAACATTCATCGCCACAAACTCATGTGCCGCGTTGTAACCAACTGAAGTGATAGCTAGGTCAACCGCTCTTAAGTATGGGTGCAGTGGAAAAATTCCGGTGAGTTGAATCACCCGGTATTCATCAAAACCCTTGGTGCGACCTAATTCATCTTTAGTGCTCAGGATTTGCCAATCTGGAAACCGTTGCAAGATATCGGCTAGAGGTTGTAAATCGCCAATGGCACTCGAACCTAAATTCAAAAGTAATGTCGGTTTATTAGGGTC
>JBEAZM010000117.1:0-4162 GCA_041170125.1 Actinomycetota bacterium | reverse complement strand
AGACGGATGTTGGTTTGCGCGTTGTTGCTGACCACGTACGAACCTGTGCATTTTTAATTGCAGATGGTGTTGTCCCGGGAAATGAGGGTCGAGGTTACGTTTTGCGGCGAATCATGCGGCGTGTGGTTCGTAACATGCGATTACTTGGAACAAACGAACCGGTGATGGGAGAGCTGATTGACTCAGCAATCCTCGCAATGGCTCCTCAGTATCCGGAATTGAATTCTGAGGCTGGCCGAATTCGCACCGTTTCTATTAACGAAGAAGCTGCATTCTTGGCTACTTTAAAATCTGGCACCACAATCTTTGACACAGCTGTCAAGAATTTGAAAACTGCCAATCAAGACACATTGCCAGGTGACCAAGTATTCCAATTGCATGACACCTATGGCTTTCCTTTTGATTTAACACTCGAAATGGCGCGCGAGGCTGGGCTCAATGTTGATGAGAATGGTTTTCGCTCCCTGATGAAAGAACAACGTGAGCGAGCAAAAGCCGATGCTCGGGCGCGTAAGGCAGGCTTCGCTGCTACAACCGCTTATAAAGAAGTGATGGAAGCGAACGGACCTACCAAATTTGTGGGTTATGAACGCGTTACGGCTGAAGCGCGAATTGGTGGCGTCATGGTTGAGGGCGTTTCAGTTCCAGTGGCCGGACCAGGTTCGCATGTTGAAGTCGTAATGGATACGACCCCGTTCTATGCCGAATCTGGTGGTCAGTTAGGCGACCACGGTGTCATCACATTGGATAACGGTGCGCAGTTGGAAGTATACGATGTCCAGTCACCAGTACCGGGACTGTTTGTCCATCGCGCAACAGTGCTTGATGGCGAGGTGTCGGTAGGCGCTGGTGCTGTCGGTGCTGTCGACTTAAGTCGGCGCATGGCGATCTCGCGAGCACACACCGCCACCCATATGATTCACAAAGCTTTTCGCGAAGCACTTGGTGACACCGCGACTCAGATGGGTTCAGAAAACTCACCTGGGCGTTTGCGATTCGATTTCCCATCCGCAGGCGCAGTGCCAGAGGACGTAATGGCAATGGTTGAAGAGCGGGTAAATAATGTCTTGCTCGAAGATTTGCCAGTAACGGCCGAATACATGTCTCAAGATGCTGCTCGCAAAATTGGAGCGATGGCTTTGTTTGGCGAAAAATACGGCGACGAAGTTCGAGTTGTTTCGGTTGGCGATTGGGCCCGGGAATTGTGCGGCGGTACGCACACTCCTACCACTGGTCACATTGGCGTTGTGAAGTTCCTAAGTGAAGGCTCCATCGGTTCGGGTGTTCGCCGCGTAGAAGCTTTGGTCGGATCAGATGCCTATAGCTTCTTGGCCAAAGAGCACATTTTGGTGAGCCGAATGGCGGATCTAATGAAAGCTCGACCCGAGGAAATTTTTGAGCGGGTTGAAGGTTTAATCTCCAAGCTCAAAGATGCCGAGAAAGAAATTGAAAAGTTCCGTAGTGCAAATCTGCGAGCCAATCTTGCAGATGCGGTTCACACTTCAGAAATTTCAGGAGTGGTCGTCCGGCATGTTGTTCTTCCGGATGGCACATCCGCAAACGACTTACGGGTGATTGTGACTGAACTTCGGGGTCAGATTGCAGCTGGAACTCCTGGGGTTGTAGTCGGGGTTACGACCGGGGATGCCAAAGTTTCAGTTGTGGTTGCCGCAAACTCGGACGCGATTGCAAAGGGGATTGCAGCTGGCGCATTGCTGAGTGGAATTGCTCCACACATTGATGGTCGCGGTGGTGGCAAACCTGATATGGCACAAGGCGGAGGCTCTAAGGTCTCAGGTGTCGCGGATGCTCTTACGGCTTTTGACAGCCTCATTGCGGCTGCTGTAGCGAAGTAGTCATGCGAAATGGCATCCGTTTTGCGCTCGACCTAGGAGCTGTGCGCATCGGAGTGGCTAAGTCCGACCCCAGTGGCATTTTGGCGTCGCCTTTTACAGTTTGGCCAGCAGACTCACTTATGGTGGAATTGAAAAAGCTGCTAGATGAGTACACCCCTCTCGAGATTTACATTGGCTTGCCAAAGGATTTACGTGGGCAAGATGCGATTGCAGCTACAGCGGTTCGGAGCCAAGCGACTCTCTTGAAGCAACATTTCTCAGATGTGAATTTTTTATTGGTAGATGAACGCATGACCACTGCTGAGGCAAGGAAGCAACTCCAACAAGCCGGCTACAACACCAAAACCGATCGACAACTAATCGATGCTGCCGCCGCTACTGTTCTGCTACAAGCAGCGTTAGAAGCTGAACGAATCCAAGGGGAACCCAGAGGAGAAGTCCTATGAGTATTTTCGGATTTGAGATGTCCGCCCCAACTCCGACCAAGAGGCGAGCTTGGCCATGGTTTTTTGGGTTCTTCATTGTTGTGCTTGGTGGCTTGTTGTTTCTAGCAAAGTCACTCCAACCCGCTGCGGATTACAGCGGTACGGGTGAGGCGAGTGTTGTCGTCGAGGTTGTGTCCGGTCAGACTTTGACTCAAATCGGTAACACTCTGGTAGATAACAACGTGATTGCGAGTATTGAAGCCTGGCTAGGTGTTGTTACGAACAACGATCAGGCCACTTCGATTGCTCCAGGAAAGTATGAAATTGCGACACGGATTTCGGCTGAGAGCGCACTTGCTGCACTTTTAAATCCTGAATCTCGCGCCGTGAATCGAGTGACAGTGCGGGAGGGTCTTCGCCTATCTGAAGTGGTTGATTTGCTGGCGAAAGAGACAGGTATCGCTCGCAAGCAATTTGTGGCCGCGCTCAAGGATCCAGAGAGTTATGCGCTCTCACCATATGCAGAAGGAAAGCCGGAGGGTTTCCTTTTTCCTGCTACCTACGAAATTGCTGAAGATGACTCAGCCACCGATATTTTGCGGATGATGGCTGAGCGTTGGACGCAAATGGCTGAAGAAGTCGAACTACTTCGGAGAGCTCGATTAGCTGGACATAGCGTTTTGGAGATCGTCACAATCGCAAGCATTCTCGAAGTAGAAGCCGGCGTCGAGGACTATGCGAAAGTTGCTCGAGTGATTGAAAATCGATTGACAGAGCCAATGCGACTTCAGATGGACTCAACCGTCAACTACGCACTTGGCATCAAAGATTTGCAATTGAATCTTGAACAAATGAATGTGGATTCCGCGTACAACACCTACAAAGTGGATGGGCTTCCGCCAGGACCGATCGGCAATCCTGGTCAAGTTGCGATTGAGGCTGCGCTCGAACCCGTCCCAGGTCCTTGGTTGTATTTTGTTACTGTCGATCCAGCCACAAAGTTGACTAAGTTTGCAGTTACCTACGAAGAGTTCTTAATCTTGAAACGAGAATTCCAAGAAAATGTCAATTAACAAAGCAGCCGTAGTGGGAAAGCCGATTGGGCATTCGCTTTCACCTGTTATTCATAACCGAGCATATGAAGTGCTTGGTCTGGATTGGCACTACGGACGGTTTGAAGTGGGTGAAGGTGAACTCGGGAGTTTCCTAAAAAATGCACCTGATGAGTACCGTGGTTTTTCAGTCACGATGCCACTAAAGGGTGAGGCTTTTGCCTTGTCGGCAGAGCTCGATGAATACGCCGTGAAATCTGGAGCTGTAAACACTCTCGTTCGAAGCGGCAGTGGTTGGAACGGATTCAATACAGATGTGCCAGGTGCCGTTTCAGCCATGCAAGAGCGCGGGATTACCGCTTTGCAACAGGTGGCGGTTCTCGGTGCTGGTGCAACCGCGCGATCCCTAATGGTGGCAGCAGCACAACTGGGAGCCAAACATTTCGATGTTTGGGCACGGCGGCGAGCTGGTTTTGAGGAATTGCAAAATTCATTACCTGATTTCGACATGAGTTTTCACCAACTCGAGAGCGACACAGTTATTGATCAGGATGCTCTGGATTTGTTGATTAACACTTTGCCTGGAAATGCTGCCGATGGAATATCTGTCTCATCTACACCTGCTCTTTTTGATGTTACCTATGCGCCTTGGCCAACGAAACTTTCTGCAAAGTTTGACTCATCAGCGGTTGTAAGCGGTAAAGACTTGTTAGTTCATCAAGCCATCCGGCAATTGCAGTTAATGACTCAGGTAGAAATCCAGGATGAGAATCAGTTACTGCGCGAGATTCGACTAGCGATTTCGAACTAGTCGGCTGGGGAAATCGAA
>JBEAZM010000116.1:0-2705 GCA_041170125.1 Actinomycetota bacterium | reverse complement strand
AACCCCAATTCGCTCAGCTGCAGCAGCACCTAAGCGTTGCCAATAGGAAATGCTTTCTTCGGATTCGCGACCTGCGGCTGTAGCCAACTGGATATAGCGACTTGGTCGTCCGTTTTGGACGGCAGCTTCAAGCAGTTTGGTTTCTAATGGCTGCATGATTTCGAGGTACTCACCTGAACCAACCAGTGCAACGCCGCCCACCATTGAAGCCTCCTTAACAATTGCCGAATCCTTACGGTTTGCCCGCAGATACGCCACCTAGACTCGCCCTATGACTAACGCTCCTGAAATTAATCAAGTTTTTGTCGGTGGCAGTGGCCGTAGCGGCACCACCATTACCGGTTTCATTCTCGGTAAACACGCAAAAATTTGGAACACCTTGCCACGTGAAGTTCGTTTCATGAGCGATCCAGGCGGCCTACTCGACTTGGCGTTAGGCGCCGATACCCGAATTCAGTATTTAACGAGTGCCCCCGATGCTGAGCGCACGGGCCGAGCCAAACTCAAAGAAGTGCTATTAAAAGTTCGTGGTTCAAGTAAAAAACCAGAAGACACCAACCTGGCTGAGTTCTTGGACAAGATGCGCGGCAAATGGTGGTACCGAACTGGACCAGACGGTGGACCACGTGGTTTTCATCGCGGCTACAACCACGAACAGTTCCTCGAAGTGGTTGCCCAATTTGAAGCCGAGTATGCAGCCAATCCGATTGTGGCATCGCAGGATTTTGTGGCTCGACTACTTGGAGACAAAGCGAAGTCTTTAGGTGCCGAAACTTTTGTCGACACCACACCACTCAACGGCGAAAATGCGCATCGCATCATTCAACTTTTGCCGCATGCAAAAGCCATTCATCTAGTGCGCGATGGCCGCGACACGGTTTCGTCCGTGCTCACTAAAAACTGGGGGCCAGATCAACCAATCTACGCTCTGAAGTGGTGGTATGACCGGACACTGCGAGCCCACTTGTCAGCCGAGCGTTGCCCTTCGAATCAAGTGCTTGAAGTCAACATGGACGACTTGATTACATACGACCGTGATGCCCAACTAAATCGGCTTTTCAATTTCCTTGGTTACGAACCTGATGCTTCAGTCAAAACCTTCTTTGCTGAAAACGTGAACGCCGATCGTGGCAACCAAGGTCGTTGGCGCAAGGACATCAGCCCAGCTATTCTCAAAGAATTTGATGACACCTACGCCGACATGCACGCCAAGCTGGTAGCAGCTGGCGTACCACTACGACCAATCGAGAGCTAAAACCAAACTGTTGATAGGGGAAGTCATGAGCACACCTTGGTGGAAAAACGCGGTTGCTTACCAAATCTATCCACGGAGTTTTCAAGACTCAAACGGCGATGGTTTTGGCGATGTTCGCGGCATCATCTCGCGACTGGATTACCTCGCGGATCTCGGCGTAGATGTACTTTGGTTATCACCGATTTACAAGTCGCCACAAGATGACAATGGCTACGACATCTCGGACTACCGTGAAATTGACCCACTCTTTGGCACTTTGGCAGATGTTGATGAATTGATTGCTGAGGCACAAAGCCGCGGAATTCGAATCATCATGGACTTGGTAGTAAACCACTCGTCGGACGAACACGAATGGTTTATCGAATCTGCGAGTTCTAAAGACAACCCGAAAGCCGATTGGTATTACTGGGCAGATGCCAAAGCCGACGGCAGTCCCCCGAATAACTGGGGCTCGTTCTTTTCAGGTTCAGCTTGGCATTGGCACCCAATCCGCGAGCAATACTTCTTGCATCTGTTTTCCAAAAAGCAGCCGGATTTGAATTGGGAAAATCCAGATGTGCGCTTTGCGGTCTACGACATGATGAACTGGTGGCTCGATAAAGGTATTGCCGGTTTCCGAATGGACGTCATTTCTTTCATCTCAAAACAACCAGGCTTGCCAGATGGCCCACAAAATCCAGGCGAAGAATTTGGCAATGGCTACTTGATGTCAGTCAATGGTCCGCGCATGTACGAGTTCTTGCAAGAAATGCATCGAGAAGTTTTTGCCCATCGTGAAGGCACCATGACGGTTGGCGAAATGCCAGGTTTCACTCCTGAAATTGCATTGGATGTAACCGACCCAGCCAAGAAAATGCTCGACATGGGATTCCACTTCGACCATATGGGAGTCGACCAATCTGGCTCCAAGTGGAATCGGATTCCATTCGATTTAGTGAAGCTAAAAGCGATTCTCGGTGAGTGGCAAGAGAAATTGGGGACGACTGGCTGGAATTCGCTTTACTGGGATAACCATGATCAGCCGCGGGTGCTTTCCCGCTTTGGCAATGATCACGAATACCGAGTGGAGTCTGCGAAATGTCTTGCGACGGTTTTACATATGCATCGTGGTACGCCCTACATATACCAGGGTGAAGAACTCGGTATGACCAACTATCCCTTCAAAGACATTTCTGAATTTCGAGACTTAGAAACTTTGAATCACCACGCGAGCGTGAAAGCAAGCGGCGGCGATACCAACCAAGCTTTGGCCGGTTATCAATTTTTTGGTCGTGATAACGCCCGCACGCCAGTTCAGTGGGATACAACAGCACAGGCTGGCTTTAGTAATGCCGAGCCTTGGATTGCAGTAAATCCGAACTATCTTGAAATCAACGCTGCGAGCCAAGTGAAAGATCCAAACTCGGTGTGGGCTCACTACAAGCATTTAGTTGAACTGCGGCATAACGAT
>JBEAZM010000115.1:0-6385 GCA_041170125.1 Actinomycetota bacterium | reverse complement strand
GATGAGGCGTTTGGCGCTTCTGGCGTCTCCTCAACCCCAACCATTCGACTCAATGGAACCGAAATCCCAGCCGAACTGATTTCAAACGCTGACCCAGAAGCCTTTATCGCTTGGGTGAAAGACAACGCATAGTCATGCTGCTGTCCTCAATCCCATCGCCTGAGCAAGGCGTGTGGATGTTAGGTCCACTACCACTTCGGGCTTACGCGCTGTTCATCATTATCGGAATTATTGTTGCCGTTAAATGGGGTTCGGTTCGTTGGCAAAAAATGGGTGGTGGACCTGAGGACGTGGCTGACATCGCCATGTATGCGGTGCCAGCTGGCATCGTGGGTGGCCGGCTCTATCACGTCATCACTGATTGGCAGATTTATTTCGCTGAAGGTGGCCGTGGAATTGTCGGCGCACTTCGCATTTGGGATGGCGGACTAGGAATTTGGGGTGCAATCGCTCTTGGTTTTGTTGGAGCTGCCTATGGTGCCCGCAAAAAAGGTTTCAATGTTTTACAACTTGCCGATGCGCTAGCACCGGGCATTGCAGTAGCCCAGGGGATTGGCCGACTTGGCAACTGGTTCAACCAGGAACTTTTTGGTGCCCCAACCGATTTGCCATGGGGCTTGGAAATTTCAGCCGAAAACCGACCGAATGGCTATGCCGAATTTTCCACATTCCACCCGACATTTCTTTATGAGTTGCTCTGGGTGTTCGCCCTGGCAGCGTTACTGGTCTGGCTGGAGCGGAAGCGGACTTTTGTGACCGGTCAAATTTTCGCTCTCTACATCCTGCTTTACACCATGGGTCGGGGCTGGATTGAGATGTTGCGAATCGATACGGCAAATCAGATTCTGGGGCTGCGATTGAATGTTTTCACCTCAGTAATCGTCGGACTCCTGGCAATTCTTTGGTTCAAATCTCTCTCGAAGCGTGCTCAAAAGCACACTTCTGAGGTAGTTATTTAAGCGATTTCGCTGGTACATTTCGTCCCTGCGTAGCCAAGGTCGTCTGCGCTTGCTTCACACGACGACTAAGGAGATACAGTGGCTCTTACGCATTTTGCTCAAGCAATCCCTTCCGCTCAAGGACTTTACGATCCAACCGCTGAAAAAGATGCTTGTGGTGTTGCTTGGGTGGCCGACTTATCTGGCAATCCAAGTCACGGCATCGTCGAAAAAGCTTTGCTGGCCCTTACGAACTTGGAGCATCGTGGTGCGTCGGGTAGCGAACCAGATTCTGGTGATGGCGCCGGCATCCTCACCCAAGTTCCAGACGCTTTCTTCAAATCCATTCTGAACTTTGATTTACCTGCTGCAGGTTTTTATGCCGCTGGCATGGCCTTTTTGCCGACCGATGCTGCTGCGGCCCAAGCCGCCAAAGACCACCTCAACCAGATTGCGGTCGAAGAGGGTCTCGAAGTCCTTGGATGGCGAGTTGTTCCAACCAATCCTGAAGGCGTCGGTAAGACCGCCCGTTCCGTCATGCCAGCTTTTGAAATGCTATTCGTCGCCGACAAAGACCGAGCCCTCTCAGGTCTAGAACTCGACCGCAAAGCATTCGCGTTGCGGAAGCGTGCTGATCGCCAGGCTGCTATCTACTTCTCGTCGTTGTCGGCGCGAACGATTGTTTATAAAGGCATGCTTACGACCGCACAGGTTGAACCTTTCTTCCCAGATCTTTCCGATGAACGTTATGCAAGTGCTTTGGCGCTCGTGCATTCACGTTTTTCGACGAACACATTCCCTTCTTGGCCGTTGGCTCATCCCTACCGATTGATTGCCCACAACGGTGAAATCAACACCGTGAAAGGCAACCGCAACTGGATGCAAGCCCGCGAGGCGATGTTGACTTCTGATGTGCTCGGAGGCGACTTGGATCGGTTGTTCCCGATTGTTACCCCTGGTGGTTCGGACTCAGCATCATTCGACGAGGTCCTCGAACTACTTCACCTCGGTGGTCGCTCGTTGCCACATGCAGTGTTGATGATGATTCCTGAGGCATGGCAAAACCACACCGAAATGGATCCATCTCGTCGGGCGTTTTACGAGTACCACGCTTCATTAATGGAGCCATGGGATGGTCCTGCCAACATGTCGTTCACCGACGGCACCTTGATTGGTTCCGTGTTGGATCGAAATGGATTGCGGCCAGGTCGTTTCTGGATAACCAAAGATGGTCTAGTTGTTTTGGCGTCGGAATCAGGCGTGTTGGATTTTGATCCGGCTGAAATTGTCCGCAAAGGTCGCTTGCAGCCAGGTCGGATGTTCTTGGTTGATACGGCTCAGCATCGAGTAATCGAAGACGAAGAAATCAAGAATGAACTTGCTAATGCAGCTCCGTATGCCGAGTGGTTGGCAAACGGAGTAATTCATTTGGATGACTTGCCAGAGCGTGAGCACATTGCTTACTCACCAGATTCTGTCGCTCGTCGCCAACAAACTTTTGGTTACTCGAATGAAGAGTTGCGCATCATTCTGGCGCCAATGGCGAAAACTGGCGCGGAAGCTTTGGGATCGATGGGCACAGATACTCCAATCGCGGTGCTCTCCCAGCGACCACGCATGTTGTTTGATTATTTCCAACAACTTTTTGCGCAGGTTACTAACCCGCCGCTGGATGCGATTCGTGAGGAAATTGTCACTTCACTCGCCACCGCAACTGGCCGGGAAGGCAATCTGCTGGAGGCCACTGCCGATCATTGCCGGCAAGTAGTTTTGCCTTTCCCTGTAGTTGATAACGATGACCTTGCGAAGATTTTGCACATCAACAGCGATGGTTCGCTTCCTGGTTTTTCTGCTGCCAAAGTTTCTGGACTGTACCCAGTCGATGGCGGGGGAGAAGCGCTGGCGAAACGACTTGAAGAAATTTGTCGAGAAGTTGATGCGTTGATTCGACAGGGCAAGCGGTTTGTGATTTTGTCAGATCGCGACAGCACAACCGACTTAGCTCCAATCCCTTCATTGCTACTTACCTCAGCTGTTCACCATCACCTAGTTCGCGAAAAGAGCCGCACACAGGTTGGTTTGTTGATTGAAGCTGGCGACGTGCGCGAAGTGCACCATGTTGCGCTGTTAATTGGCTTTGGCGCAGCAGCCGTAAACCCATATCTGGCACTAGAGACGGTTGAAGACATGGTTCGCCGCGGCGAGCTCACTGGTGTAGACGCCCAAAAGGCCGTAAAGAACACCATTAAAGCTCTCGGCAAAGGTGTTTTGAAAGTTATGAGCAAGATGGGCGTCTCAACCGTAGATTCCTATCGCGGAGCACAGATTTTTGAAGCAATCGGCCTCTCCCAAGAATTGGTTGATCGTTACTTCACCGGTGTCACTTCCAAACTTGGTGGAATCGACCTAGATGTGATTGCTGAAGAAGTGCGTATGCGTCACGATGTCGCATTTCCACCGTCGGGCATTTCACCGGCTCACCGCACACTTGCGGTTGGTGGCGAATACCAATGGCGGCGCGAAGGCGAAGAGCACCTGTTCGATCCAGAAACAGTTTTCCGGCTTCAACACTCCACTCGTGAAGGCCGCTTCGACATCTTTAAGCAGTACACCGACAAGGTGAACAGCCAGTCCGAACGTTTGATGACTTTGCGTGGCTTGTTCAAGTTTAAGAATGCGGAGCGGACACCAATCTCGGTTGATGAGGTTGAACCAATTTCCGAAATCGTTAAGCGATTCTCAACCGGTGCGATGTCATACGGCTCAATCTCGGCCGAAGCCCACGAGACTTTAGCGATTGCCATGAACCGCTTAGGTGGCAAGTCCAACACCGGTGAAGGTGGCGAAGATCCAGAACGTTTTGAACCACTTGAGAACGGTGATTCAAAGCGCTCGGCTATCAAGCAGGTTGCATCGGGTCGATTTGGTGTGACCAGCGAATACTTGGTGAACGCTGACGACATTCAAATCAAAATGGCGCAGGGCGCAAAGCCAGGTGAAGGTGGTCAGCTACCAGGTCACAAGGTTTATCCATGGATTGCTAAGACTCGCCACTCGACTGCAGGTGTTGGTTTAATTTCACCACCACCACACCACGACATCTATTCAATCGAGGATTTGGCTCAGCTGATTCACGACTTGAAGAACAGCAACCCAGCCGCTCGAATTCACGTGAAGTTGGTGTCGGAAGTTGGAGTTGGCACGGTTGCAGCTGGTGTGGCGAAAGCACACTCAGACGTGATTCTGATTTCGGGTCACGACGGCGGCACTGGTGCTTCGCCATTGACTTCGCTCAAGCATGCGGGTGGCCCATGGGAGTTGGGTCTGGCCGAGACCCAACAGACCTTGCTTCTCAACGGCTTGCGCGATCGCGTTGTGGTTCAGACCGACGGTCAGCTAAAGACCGGACGCGATGTTGTGATTGCAGCCTTGCTCGGTGCTGAAGAGTTTGGTTTTGCAACCGCTCCGCTGGTTGTTATGGGTTGCGTGATGATGCGGGTTTGCCATCTCGACACCTGCCCAGTCGGTGTTGCAACTCAAGATCCAGTTTTGCGTTCACGCTTTGGCGGTAAACCAGAATTCGTTGTTAACTTCTTCGAATTCATTGCTCAAGAAGTACGTGAATTGTTGGCAGAACTTGGTTTCCGCTCACTCGATGAAGCAATCGGCCAAAGTCAGTTCTTGGACTTCAACGAAGCTGTGAAGCACTGGAAAGCAGACGGCTTGGATCTGGCTCCAATTCTTTACAAGCCGACTGAATTTTTAGGCGATGAGCGTCATACCCAGGCGCAGGATCATGGCTTGCAAAATGCACTGGACAACCAGCTCATTGAATTGGCAAAACCTGCGCTCGAGTCAGGCCAAAAAGTCACGGCTGAATTGCAGGTGCGAAACGTCAACCGAACTGTCGGCACGATGCTTGGCTCTGAAGTCACGAAGCGCTTTGGTGGTGCAGGTCTGCCGGAAGACACCATCGATTTAACTCTCACGGGTTCAGCGGGACAGTCCTTTGGCGCTTTCTTGCCAGCAGGTATCACATTGCGATTGGTTGGCGACTCCAACGACTATGTCGGTAAAGGTCTCTCCGGCGGCAAGATTGTTGTGCGGCCAGATGTAACTGCACCGTTTAACTCTGCTGAAAACGTGATTGCTGGCAACGTGATTGCATACGGTGCAACCAGTGGCAAGATTTTCTTGCGCGGTCTCGTAGGCGAACGTTGCTGTGTGCGTAACTCTGGTGCCACAGTTGTGGTTGAGGGTCTTGGCGATCACGGTTGTGAATACATGACGGGTGGCCGCACGATTGTGCTCGGGTCTATCGGTCGCAACTTCGCAGCCGGTATGTCCGGCGGTATTGCTTTCGTTTTGGACATCAATCCTGCTCGAGTTAACCCAGAAATGGTGGATCTAGATCCACTGAATGAAGCAGATACCGACTACTTGTTTACGCTGCTTGAAGAATATGCCGAGGCTACCGAATCGCCACTCGCAACCGAGTTGCTGGGCAATTGGAATGAAAACAAACAGCGGTTCACAAAAGTCATGCCGAAGGACTACAAGCGAGTTCTAGAAGCTCAGGCTCGGGCTGAGGCTGAAGGCCGAGATGTATTAGAAGCGATTATGGAGGCTGCTCGTGTCTGATCCACGCGGATTTTTGAAAGCCGGTCGGGAACTCCCGACTCGCCGGCCAGTTGATATTCGGATTCGTGACTGGAAAGAGGTGTACGAGCCGTTCGAACAAGAAAAGCTCAACACCCAAGCTAGCCGTTGTATGAACTGTGGCATTCCTTTTTGCCATAACGGATGCCCACTTGGAAACCTCATCCCAGAATGGAATGACTTGGCTTGGCGTGATCGTTGGGAAGATGCCAGCGAGCGGTTGCATGCCACGAACAACTTCCCAGAATTCACCGGTCGGCTTTGTCCAGCGCCTTGTGAAACTGCCTGTGTGGCTGGAATCAACACGGACGCCATCACCATCAAGCAGATTGAAGTCACGATTGTGGATCGGGCTTGGGATGAGGGCTACATCAAACCTCAACCACCGTCAGCACTATCTGGCAAAACTGTTGCGGTTATTGGTTCAGGTCCAGCAGGCCTGGCAGCTGCCCAGCAACTTGCGCGAGCTGGTCACACGGTTGCGGTTTACGAACGTGCTGACAAGGCCGGTGGCCTTTTGCGTTACGGCATTCCAGAATTCAAAATGGAGAAGCGCCACCTTGATCGACGCATTGCGCAGATGGAAGCGGAAGGGGTTCGTTTCCGAACTGGTGTTGCGGTCGGAACGGATATCACAGCCAACGATTTACGAGCTAGGTATGACGCGGTTGTGATTGCAGCTGGAGCTACTGCCTGGCGTGATTTACCAATCAATGGTCGCGATGCCATTGGCGTGCACCAAGCAATGGAGTACTTGCCAATCGCAAACCGTTACGCACTTGGTGAAA
>JBEAZM010000114.1:0-3213 GCA_041170125.1 Actinomycetota bacterium | reverse complement strand
AACCTTCGCCGCTTGCCAGTTTGCGTTGCTCAGCAAATGGATCGCCGTAATGCCAAGCTACAGACTTATCGATTTCATCTGCTTCAGTAAAAATGGCTGCTGGAATTTCCTGCGAAATAGTTTGCACGGTGTTTTGCATGGTGGCATTGTCTCGCAGAATTAAGTGACTGACGAATCCAGATTGTTTAAGTGCTGCTACTTGTTTGATTCAATGCACCGTCGGCAGAGACCATGAAAAGCTACGTGTGATACATCGACCTCAAAGCCGCGGTCGGCTCGTAGTGATCGAACCAGTTGCTCCATGATGTCAGCTGAAATCGACTCAACCGCTCCACACTTCTCGCACGCCAAGTGAATGTGGGTGTGACCATCGACGGTGTGATACGTCGGAGCCCCATGCCCGATATGTGCGTGCGTCACGAGGCCAACTTCTTCGAGCACCTCAAGAGCTCTGTAGATTGTTGAGAGGTTTACGCCTGTCGCGGACTTTTTGACTTCTGCCAAAATCTCATCCGGCGTACCGTGCCGAATTTGGTTGATTGCATCAAGCACGAGTTGGCGCTGGGGGGTAATGCGGTAGCCGTTAGCGCGCAGTCGGCGATCCCAGTCATTGCTCATTTTCGTACCAACTCAATCGCGTAGTGGTTGCGTTCACTCTCACCGGGTGCAGCTTTGTCGTGGGCTACGAATAGTCGGCCTTCGCGCAATCTGAACATCCGGGTCGATGCATCTAAAGCTTCACCAGTTTCGGTGTTGCGTAATAAGGCCGCGCGTAAAACCAAACTGCCATCAGTGATTACAGCGTTTTCTAATCCCGCAACCACTACCTGGCCCATCGAAACTTCTACAAGGCCGGTTGGATGAGCAATAAATGCCTCAACATGGTTGTCGGCTAAACCTCGAAAAAAACCAGATTCTGTTCGACCCGGCGCAATGCGGTTGCCTTCGTCATCGACCAACCACATCACTGAGCGGTACTCGAGAAAATCTCGGCCATCCGAAGCGAACTCCACAATTTCTTCGTAGCGGTAAGGCTCAGGGGTTTTGCTATCGCCAACTCCAAATCCCGTCCAACTACCAACGAGCCAAGAGAGATGCGCAATCTCGCGCCGCACCCCAGCTAAAAAGTCTGGTTCGGCAGACTTTGTCATTTAGGACTGGCCCTTGAAAAGCTTGTAAACCACGTAACCAGCAAACCAAGTGATAGCGATGCTGGCGAGCACTAACAAACCTGTGAAGAAGTGTTCAACTGCTGCGTAATCCATGGCTAAAGTCTAGACCCCGTTCAGAATCCTGCAGTTCAGCCGACTGATTGATTTAACTCGGTTTTGATCCACTCGTTAACCCGGCTAATTAGCTGAGCGTCCGTTCCAGTTTCGGCATGTTTCATATCTTGTTCAAGCCAGTAGGTGGCTCGATGATTTTCCCGCGTAGCCGCAGCCGCAAAAAGCCGATCTCCGTGATCAACCGGAAAGTAGTTGTCGGCAGTTCCTTGGACGATTAGTAGTGGCTGGTCGGAAATGACCGCGGCACTTGCAGCCGGATCAAGTGGTTGGATCTTGCGCAAATCTGGATGCGATTCATCTGGCCATGTGTTTTCACCGAGTTGGACACCTTTGTAGCGACGGATGTACCAACGGCCAATCGCACTATCCAGCCCAGCATGTAGCAGCGCCATGTTGCGGGTGCCGCGGAAATACCACTGGGCACCACCGCCGATTGCGACTGTGATGTCGACCGGATTTTCACAAATCACCCGCTGGTCGAACTCCGGAATCAACACTCCCGGGCGGGAAAGTGCAGCCTGCCTTAGGACCGAAGCTGAGCCCATCGAAAAACCAAGCGTCACAACTTTCTGGGCACCAAGCTCGCGAGCCCAACGGACCGCTGCATCAACATCCATCGCTTCAAGATGTGACAAGGTGGTGGTGCCACCGGATTTGCCGTGGCCACGTTGATCGATCGCGACCACCTGAAAATCCTGCTCCAACCAGCCCAAAATTCGAGCGTGCGAGCCGAACTTGTGGCCACCAGAAAAACCGTGTGCAACCACAACTGTTGTGGGTCCCTCGCCCCGAACAGTTGCGTGAATGCCTACGCCATCTGCAGTTTTCAGCATGGTTTCAGCACGTGGAAGCGACCAGCCAGGCTTCACAATTTGGGTGGTAGTCATAGTTGCGTATGATTCCACCATTGCCGAACCGCTGCACCTCTAGGCGTGGTCGGCTTTTGAATTTAAGGAGGGTTATGTCGCAGCTACTGCTTTTGACGCGCTCCATGTCCCCTTCGAATGAAGTTTTACCGGCGCTCGGCTTGCTCAGCCACAAAGTCAAAGTGATGTCTCCGGACGTCACGGCTCTTATGGACACCAACCCGGCCGATGTGATTTTGATTGATGGTCGTACCGACCTGCCGGCAGTCCGCAGCCTATGTCGGCTGCTTAACACAACTGGAGTTGCCAGTCCGGTTTTGCTCATCACGACCGAAGGCGGTTTAGTTGCTGTCACTTCCGAGTGGGGTGTCGACGACGTGCTGCTCAGCAGCGCTGGACCAGCTGAGGTTGAAGCGCGGTTGCGGTTAGCGATTGGACGCTTCCAAACTGCCTTGAGTGGTGGCGAAGCGAGTGAAGAAATCAAAGCTGGTGAGCTGCATATTGACGAAGGCTCCTACGTCGCCAAACTTCGCGGCAAAGTTTTAGACCTAACTTTCAAAGAGTTTGAATTGCTGAAATTCCTGGCACAACACCCGGGTCGAGTTTTCACGCGTGCCCAACTTCTGCAAGAAGTTTGGGGTTATGACTATTTCGGTGGCACGCGTACGGTGGACGTCCACATTCGCCGACTGCGCGCAAAACTTGGCGCGGAAAATGAATCTCTCATTGGCACGGTTCGAAATGTGGGTTACAGATTTGTTCACCAACGCGGAGAAGACACCTCAAAGAACCAAGAAGTCTTCGTTTAAATTTATTCGAATTCACCAATATCTAGTGGATTAGCATCCGCAAGGCGTTTAGCTATTCGTTCAGCAACCTCGAGCGCATAAAGTTTTAAGTCATCATCAAACGGTGAATCGGTGGCTTCGGTTAGTTGCAGACTCACGATTGTGTTGCCGCGCTGCTGCCAGATCTGCAACCAACTCTCAGCACCTTCTGTTTTTGATTCCACCCATTGCAGCACCGCAAGATTTTCAGTCGTTACTAAATTTTTCTTATCG
>JBEAZM010000113.1:0-4979 GCA_041170125.1 Actinomycetota bacterium | reverse complement strand
ACCACCAAAACTTTTTCCACATTTGGGCAATGCGCAACAGCTTCATCCACAGCGGCTTTCAACACCATTGAACTGCCACGGCGGTTCTGGCCATCTGCGGTGATAACAAGTTTGGCGTCTGCATCGTCAATTCGGCTGCGTAGCGCTTCAGCACTAAAGCCCGCGAAAACTACAGAATGGATCGCACCTAATCGCGCGCATGCCAACATTGCAACGACTGCCTCTGGAATCATCGGCAGGTAGATTGCGACGCGGTCACCTTTCGAAATGCCAAGTTCAATCAGAGCGTTCGTGGCTTGGTTGACGCGGTCTTGGAGCTCGGCGTAAGTAATGGTTTGGGTGTCGCCAGGTTCACCCTCAAAGTGATAAGCCACGCGGTCGCCACGACCAGCTGCAACATGTCGATCTACACAGTTGTAAGCCACATTAAGTCGGCCACCAACAAACCATTTTGCAAACGGCGCATTTGACCAGTCCAGCGTTTCATCCCAGGGTTGATCCCATTCCAGACGAGCGGCTTGGGTATCCCAAAACGCTAGCACGTCTGCGTCTGCAGTTTGATACATATCAGCTTTTGCGTTCGCGTTAGCTGCAAATTCTGTAGAGGGTGGGAATACCCGGTTTTCGCTGGCAAGATTCGATAAAGCGTCGTTCGACATCAGACTTCCTTGGCTGGTTTGGGAATCAACTAGGCAAGATTGCGATGTTTTGACCGCTTTTTCAACCACCATCCGATAAAGATTGCGAAAACTCCGAAAGCAATCGCCGCCTGCTTTCGCTGCACCGGGTCATCAATGATTGGTCGCTTTAGAGCTGCTGGCCGTTCGAATATCAAGATTGGCCAACCACGTTCGATTGCGATTTGTTTAAGTTCAGCATCGGGATTAACAGCGTGTGGCAGACCGACTGCCTCAAGCATCGGAAGGTCCGTGATTGAATCGGAGTAGGCCGAGCAGCGACTTAAGTCATAGTTTTGTTCGCCTGCAACCCGCCGGATAGCCTCGGCCTTTGCCTCACCGTATGCGTAGAACGCAATCTCGCCAGTGTACTTGCCGTCTCGTTCCTCGAGTCGGGTGCCGATTGCGTAATCGACTTCGAGCAGTTTGGAAATTGGTTGCACGATTTCGTCGCCCGAGGCTGAGATGATGACAACATCGTCACCTTCAGCTTTGTGTTTCGCGATCAAATCCAATGCTTCAGCATGAACACTCGGCGTGACTTTGTCTGCTAGGGACTCTTCAACGATTTTTTTCAGATGTTCAACGTCCCAACCTGCAACCATCTGCGATAAGTAGATGCGCATCTTTTCGGTTTGAGCCGCGTCGGCGCTGCCAAGAGAAAAAACAAATTGGCGATAAGCGCTTTGAACAACATCGGTTCGATTTAAAAGACCTTCATCGTAAAAAGGTTTTGTGAAAACTAATGCAGAGTTAACCCCAAGGATGGTTTTGTCGAGGTCGAAGAAAGCTGCTGTTTTCATAAAGAAATCGTAAACCGCAGTTATGACAGCAAAACAAGAGATTTAGTACTTGCGGGTTAGTTGCCTAGTTCGGGAAAAAGTTCTGCGACGAATGTTTTCCACAGCCTTCGGATTTTTAACTCAACACGTTAATTAAAAGTTCACCATTGGGCATGGCTTTGTGGGAATTGATTGCGACAGAAACTGCAGGACCGGACTCAGAAGCAGCGATGTTTATTTTTGGGTTGGCTTTTGCGGAGGCGAGCGGAGCTGAAATTCTTTGTGCGGATTTTTCGAATCCCAGTCTGGCAAAAATGGTTGATATAACTAATCAAGCTTGGCCATCTGAATACTCCACCCAACCCAAAGCCGAAATTTCTGATCGAGTCGAAAAACTTTATGAATTTATGCCGCGGCACTCCGGGCTGCGACTCTTCTCACCAGAAGCTTTTGGAGGAGAGCCCGAGGATTTACTAAATGCACTGGCTGGAAATTTCAAAGTTGTCTCATTCAACATCCGCAATGTGTTCAGCGTGTTTACTGATGAGCGAGATACTGAAAACAAAATCTATTTGTTAGAGAACTCAATCGAAACTTTTAATCAGCTTCAGGAACTTGAATTTAACCCAATATTTGCGCATTCAGTTTTAGTTCCCACAAGCAAACCCTTGCAACCAAAAAAATGGCAAGCCGAGTTCCCTCGCATGAAGTTATTTGACTTTCGGATTAACTCCGGTACCCGGCGTGCGGTTGAGTTCGGTTACGGAGTTCCGCGCAACTCAAATGTTTTTAGATGTGCGAAAAACATTTCTAAAGAAGTAGTTTGGTAGCAGGATGGATCGTTCTCAATTAATTCAAAGTCTGATCAATCGACCAAGTGCCATTAACGCTGATCGAATTGCGACTGAACTTGCTTCGCGTTCGGTAATCACTGATTTAGCAAGTGCTGAAGATATTGCCCAAGATATCGCTGTCGAGTTGGAAGGTTTCGGTCCACTCTCGGATTTATTCAAGCCTGGAATCACCGACATTCTGGTTAATGGTCCAGATGAGATATATGTGGATGGAATCGGTGGGCTGGAGTTAACAGATGTGCGCTTCGAGTCGATAACAACTCTAAACAATTTCACTTTTCGATTGTTCGCGAACGCGGGAGTCCGCCTGGATTTAAGCGCACCTAGAGCGGATGCTGTTTTACACGACCGGATTCGAGTGAGTGCACTGCTGCCGCCAATTGCAGCCGGTGGTCCGTATTTGGCCTTTCGAATTCCTAAACCTCAAAGCCTCAAACTAAATACTTGGAGTAGCGAAAAATATTCTGCAGGATTTTTAAAGGATACCCTTTCGAGTAAGTTAAACATGGTCGTCTCTGGCAAAACCGGCTCGGGTAAAACAACACTTTTGAAATCATTTCTATCCGAATTGTCGCCCCAAGAACGTGTGGTCACGATTGAAGACCAGCCAGAGTTGGTCGACAACGCCAGTCACCAACTTGGTTTACTCACTCGAGCACCTAATCTCGAAGGAGTCGGCGAAATCTCCATGTCAGATTTGCTTCGGCAAACGCTTCGGCTGCGACCAGATCGAATTGTGGTTGGGGAATTGCGTGGACCAGAGGTGTTGATTTGGTTGCAGGCAATTAACACTGGGCATGATGGTGGCTTCACGACTGTGCACGCCAACTCGGCGAGTGATGCACTTAAGCGGCTTGAGCTATTAACGCTGCTCGCAGGCGTAGATGTTCAGGTCGGGCGAGATTTGATTCACAACACTGTGGACTTGATCATTCATTGTGGTCGCACAAACACTGCACGTGAAATCCAGGAAGTGATTGCAGTCTCAAAACGAGGTGCCGCATGGCTCCAGTCGATGTCCTAGCAATTTTGGTTGGGTTCACCACTCTGCTGTGGCTTGATCCACCACAAGTGCGCAATCCCATTTCTCGAGTTAAACCGAAGGTAGCCGATGAACTCGAATTACTTTTAACACTTCAGGCTGGACTGCATTCGGCACAGAGTTTTTTCGATTTGGTGGCAGCTTTGGATTTAAAGCGACGATTGCAAACGGATGTCTGGCAGCGGGTGGCGCAAATTGGTGAACTCTCTCGCGCAGCTGGACTTTCTGCATCATTGTTAATCGCCCAACTAGTAACGGAACTCCAGAACCACCAGCAACTCTTAAACAAATGGCGCGAACAAATGGCGGCTGCCATCACTGCCAGTTGGTTGTTGTTTCTGATTCCATTCCCGCTCTTGTTTGTAGCAGCTGGAAGTGGACTAGCAATCACGGATTGGATATTGAATCATCCAATCGGGCGAGCAACTTTTTTAGCCGGTCTTGCGCTTTCAAGTTTTTCATTGCAACGTGTGATTCGAGCACGTCCAGAAAATTCACCTGATAAGACTGTGTTACCAAAACTAAATTCCAAAACTGCAGCGCTGGCTTCAGGCTTTGCAGGTTTTGTTTTGCTATTTAATTTCTGGGGAGTTTTGTTAGGTGGGATTCTTGCAATCCTCACATATCGAAATTGGCATCGATTTGATGCGATTGCTGAAATTTCTAAAGCTGCTCGATTGGCTGCTCAAAAACCACGTGTAGTTACCGAACTAGCTACTGCGCTTTCAGTTGGATTGGACTGGAAGAGTGCTGTGCAGATTGTGGTGCTCCCCGAAGAATTCCGAGCTGAGTGGCAAGACATTCATCAGCGAATTGCATGGGGAGTCTCGGTGCCTGCAGCTTTTGCCGGCACGAACTGGAATCAGATTGCGGTGGTGGTGGATCAAGCATTGAGGTCTGGTGCCCCAATCTCAGCAGCGCTCTTCGAATTAGCCAACCACTGGCAACGTACATCTCTAGCGGAACAGCTTGCAGATGTAGAACGGCGGGCGGGCAGGTATGTGGTGTTCGTAACTTTTCTTCAGCTACCAGCTTTCATCCTGATGGGTTTGGTACCACTGGTTGCGGCTTCTATTTTTCCTTTAGTCGACACTTTCAGTCGCTAAACAATTTTTATGCACAGCAAGGTTTATCCACACAATAAAGATGTTTCAAAAATAGGAGTGGTTTCGCATTTTGAATTGCATCCCTAAACAGAAAGGTAAAAATGGACATCATTAAGAAACTCAATTCTGAGGCTGGAGCCCTTTCGGCGGAGTACGCCACAGTCGCGGTTGCTGCGTGTGGAGCTGGTGGCATCTTGTATCAATTCCTCAGCAGCTCTAGTTTTGCAAAACTACTTGCTGACATCTTGGGCTTTGGATTTAAGTGGGTATTCGGAATCGGCTAGCCGGGTTTGCTGCCCTGCAGTCATCGAGAGGATCTTTGACTGTAGAGGCAGCACTCGGAATCGCAAGTCTGATGTGGGTGGCCGTCTTACTTCTACAAGGCATTGCTTTCGCAGTCAGTTACGTTCAGCTTCAAGTCATCGGCTACGAGGCCACCCGAATTTTGACTGCCTCAGGAGATTTCGCTTTGCGTCAGAGTGAAGCCCAACGGTTTTTGATGCAGGTCGATTCGGAGC
>JBEAZM010000112.1:0-4420 GCA_041170125.1 Actinomycetota bacterium | reverse complement strand
ACTTTAAATAGTGTCCGAATCGCATCCAGCGAGTGGTTGGCGACTGCTGCCGAGTATCCACTGGCAAGTGCCTTGTTGCGGAGTTGGTTAGGCCAGTCGTGGCTTTGGTCGGTCCATAGTTTCCATAGCAGCTCAGCTACCGGAGTCCCTTTTCGCGAAGCGTTATGGACGGCGTAAAAAAGCTCGTGCAAATTTCGAACCCGACGCAATAAATCCTTGGCTCGAGCATCACCTGGCTCAATATCAAAATCGCGATCTGCCAATGCGTCGGCAACCAGTTGTTCGCTGAAAGTTCCAGGCAAACGAACTGAACGTTTCAGTTCGCGCCCCAGATGCCGCAGTTCCGTCGGCGACATGTTCGCAAACGGTGATGTCAATAAATCCCGCGCAATGTGTGGTTCTTTCAACCGGCTCGGCGCATGAGCAATCTCAAGCGCTGTCAAAAGCAACCGCACCACATTTTCTTCAGCTAGTGGAACTTCGTCGAAAACAACCGAGACTGGCACATCTGCAGCTGCTAGAGCTTGTTGTAAGACGGGAATGCTGGAAGAACCTGTTCGCACCAAGATTGCAATGTCAGACCAAGTTAAGTTTGAATCCGAACTTAGAACAATTTCCCGAATCTGGCTGGCAATAGATTCTGCTTCAGCCTCCGCACTTTCATAGCCTTGGACTTTTACCGCTGGAATTGATTCTTCCGGCGCTAATGCTTTCAAACCGCGAGTGGTGAGGCCGTATTTTTTCAGCAACGGGAAATCAGAATTTCTTTCGATTATTAGATCAAAAGCGGTCTGCAATTTTTGATTTGAGCGAAAATTCTGATTGAGTTTTGTGACTGACACGTCATTCAATAAATGCGAAAAATCATCTTCAAACGTCAGCACTGCCGAATCCTCAGCACCTCGGAATTGATACACAGCCTGGTCAGGGTTAGCGGCCGCAACCACTAGCCCAGCTGGATTGATAACCTCACGTAAAACTCCAACGTATAGTGGATCTATGTCTTGGTACTCGTCGATGTAGATAGCTTGGAATCGTGCCTGCAATCGCGCTCGGATTGCATCATCCTGCAACATTGAAGTTACTTCAGTGACGAGCTGGTTGTAGTCAATCACGTGTTCAAGCATCAACTGATTTAGATACTCACGATAGATGTCTGCAATCAATTGCCAGTTTGGGTCATTGGCCGCGATATCGCTAAGTTCGGTTGGAGTAAGTCCCAATACTTGAGCTCGGGCAATAGCGTTACGTATATCAACCAACATCGCCTTCGTGCGCAACATGTTCACATGCTCAGGTTGGATACGAAATCGTTGGGCAAGCAGTGGCTCATCCAAAATGCCCTCGATCAACTCTTTTAGCAAAACCTCTTGAGCGCTTGCTGTGATGAGGGTTGGGGGTTCACTATGTGAGTTGAATTCGTTGAACAGACTCAAAGCAAATGAATGAAAAGTTGTGATGGCAGGACTAATCCCACCGCCAGTTTTCAAAGTGATGACTTGCTTCAAGACTGCTGCCGCAGCATGGTCAAAAGTCAAAACCAAAATGGACTCCGACGACATGCCACTGTTGAGCCGTTCCGCAACAGCTGCCGCAATCACTTCACTCTTGCCGCTACCGGGACCACCGAGCACCAACAAACCGCCAGCAGCTCGTTCAATCACTTGTAACTGTTCTACCGTGAACGGAATCTCAACCGGCTCGGCAGCAGCTTTTGAGAATCGCCAATTGCGGGTATTTGCAACTTGGTTTTCGGCTGAGATTGGTTGGATTGACATGGTGGAAAGGTAGCGAGCCACACTGACATGAGCCACAAAAATCTTGTTTTAGGTCCACTTTTTTCATCACGAACTAGAAATCGTGGGATTATCCGCATGTGAGTGACTCGCAAACTACTTTGGTCATCGAAGATGGCGTGATTCCACGCCGAGTTCGTCGACCCGTGGATTTGCTTCGAATGGTCACTGCGATTGGTGCGATCGTCGCTATTACGGCTGCCGCCACCATTCTGTTGCGAACTGTTAGCGGCATCGACGCAGATGTTGCGGATAGTGCCGCAAAACTTCCAGCGGTTGTAGCAATTTTGTTGAGTGCCATAGCTGGTCTTGGCCAAATTGTTTTACCCGCGACCGTCGCCACCGACATGATTGTGAAACGCCGGATTCGATTACTTTTTGAGGCAATCTCAAGTGCTGTCGTGGCTGGCTTAGTTGTTGCGACGCTTACTTTTGTATTACGGGAATACGGTTCGGATGACCTCTGGTTTGCACTCGCCGGCACAACCGATCGCACCGACACGCCACTGCAAGAAATTTTGGCCGGCCTAGCTGCTTTGCTAACAGTTTCTCGACTTCGTGGATTCTCTGCCAAAGTGGTTGCATTCTTGCTTGTAGCGACTTTTGCTGCCGACATCATTCTGGCTGGCTACACCGTTGCTGCCCAAGCAATATCGGTACTGACTGGCTGGGCAATCGGTCTCGCCACTCGTTATCTGCTCGGCACTCCAACCGTGCGTCCGCGGGGTATCACAATCGCGAGCGAGCTGACTGCGGCGGGCTACCCAGTCAGTGTGTTGCGGGCGATTGCCTCCACAAAACAAGGTCGGCGCTACCAAGCTCGTACTTCGGACAACCGCGAACTGCTTGTGGTGGTCTATGACCGCGACCTCGAAGGTGCCGGAGTTTTGCCGCGATGGTGGCGGTCAGTGCGACTCAGGGATGACGATGCCCTCGGCGGCTGGAAAATGCGCGAGGCAGTTGATCGCAGCACTCTGATGAGTAACGCAGCTTTTCTCGCAGGTGCAGATGTGCCGCGACTCTTGGTGGTTCGTTCAATCGGCGACGATGCGGTACTCACAGCTTCAGAGTGGGTCAATGGCCAGCCAATGGACCAACTCGTCCAGACCAACTCCAAAGTGTCGCAAGGAATTCTCGAAGACTTCTGGCGCAACCTTTCTATTCTGCATCAAAGTGGGATCGCGCATCGAGCAATTTCTGCATCGCACCTTCTGTTGACTGCCGAGAGTCAAGTAAAAGTCTTGAGCATTAATAACGGCGCAATCGCAATGACTGAATTGCAACGGCGAGTCGACATCACAAACGCATTGGTGACGAGCGCGCTTTTGAGCAACGCCGAACAAGCCGTAAATACGGCTATCAGTGTTATGGGAAGAGCCGCTGTCACTTCGGCCGTAACCACAATGCAGCCGTTGGTGTTGAATGTGGAAAATCGACGTGCTCTGAAGGGCCACAAAAAACTTCTTGGTGAACTCCGGCAACTGGTTGCCCAACACGCAACCTCAGAAGAAGTCCAAGACATACCTTTTGAACGGATGAGCCCCCGTAAAGCAATCACAATTGTTGGCGGCTTGGTTGCTGCTTATTTGCTCTTTGGCCAGCTTGCCCAAGTCAACCTTATTGAGCTTTTCCAAACAGCAAACTACTCGTACGTCGCTTGGGGCGCGTTCTTCTCATTCTTGACTTACGTTGGTGCTGCAATGGCCGTGGATGGTTTCGTTTTGGAAAAGCTCCCGCTGCGCCGAACTTTCCTCGCCCAGTTGGCATCTTCCTTCGCGGCTCTCGTCTCGCCTCCCGCACTCGGCACGGTAGCTGTAAACACCCGCTATTTGTTGAAGACTGGTCTTTCAGCCGCGACCGCTGGAGCAACCGTTGCGGTTTCCCAAACCCTTGCTTTCGTAATTCACATTGCACTCATGTTTGCTGCTGGTGTAGCCGCAGGTTCGGCGCAGGATTTCAAATTCCATGCTCCCGAAAGTGCAATCGCAATCGGGCTCGGCGTCGTCCTGCTTCTGCTTGCAGTCCTGCCACTACCGGCAGTTCGCAAGTATTTAGTAAGAATTGCTGCACCTCGGATTGCCGAGATTGCGCCACGATTAATCACAGTCGCTAGTCGGCCACAGAAAATGTTGGTTGGCATCGGCGGCATGCTGCTGCTAAACATTTCATTCAGCTTGACTCTCATAATGAGTGTTTGGGCCTTCAATGGCGGCGGATCAGTTGCTGCAATCGCGCTTGTGTACCTCGCAGGTTCAACTCTCGGACAGGCCGCCCCAACTCCCGGCGGTATCGGCGCAGTCGAGACCGTGATGACTGCTGGCTTAGTGGCTGCTGGAATCGATAGCGGTGTGGCGTTGAGCTCAGTGCTGCTTTATCGCCTACTCACATTCTGGCTCCCAACAATTCCCGGTTGGTTCGCCTTCCGGTACTTGACCAAAAAAGACGCTCTATAAAAGCCAGTCACAAAACAACCTATTCTCAAATTTCGAGAATAGCGTCTTACCATCTGGAACATCAGCAACGACCAAGAAGATTCAACTTTGGCTAACTAAACTCCGCAATTCACCGAACTGAGGAGGTCACAATGGGTCTACCCCCATTAGTAGAACCTGCTGCCGAACTGA